>NZ_JAVXGL010000001.1:0-79412 GCF_036657415.1 Anaerorhabdus sp.
AGAAACAGTCAAACTTGAATATATTTCAAGTTATTTCTTCTAGCCTTTCACTATCTTAAGTTTCCTCATCTCTCTATCGTTCTATTCATCGTGGAGAACTTTCCTGGTAAGATAAAAAATATTGTCTTCAAAGGGAAAAAAAATTCATAAAGAAAATTTATGTAAATTGTAAGCGCTTTATTGCGATATATAGGCTTTTTATGGGCTTTTTTTGGATTATTATTAGTTTTTTCACAATTGACAATTAGGGTCTAAAAAGACTATAATTTTATTGCATCATAAGGAGGTCAAATAAAATGGCAGATGTTAAAGTAGCAATTAATGGTTTTGGTCGTATTGGACGTTTAGCGTTCAGACAAATGTTTGGAACAGCAGGATATGAAGTTGTAGCAATTAACGACTTAACAGATCCTAAAATGCTAGCACACTTATTAAAATATGATTCAGCTCAAGGTCCTTATAGAGGTCATGAAGTAGTAGCTGGTGAAGCATCAATTACAGTTGATGGAAAAGAAATTAAAATTTTCAAAGAAGCAGATGCTTCTAAACTTCCTTGGGGAGATTTAGGTGTTGATGTAGTTCTTGAATGTACAGGTTTCTACTTATCAAAAGCAAAAGCAGAAGCTCATATTACTGCTGGTGCTAAGAAAGTTGTTATTTCAGCTCCTGCAGGGAATGATTTACCAACAATCGTATTCGGTGTTAATGAAGGTACTCTTACTGCTGCAGATACAATTATCTCAGCTGCATCTTGTACTACAAACTGCTTAGCTCCTATGGCTAACACATTAAACAAATATGCTCCAATCGCTAGTGGTATCATGACTACAGTTCATGCTTACACTGGAGATCAAATGGTTCTTGATGGACCTCACCGTAAAGGTGACTTACGTCGTGCTCGTGCTGCAGCTTGCAACATCGTTCCTAACTCAACAGGAGCAGCTAAAGCTATCGGTCTAGTTATTCCTGAATTAAATGGTAAACTAATCGGTTCTGCACAACGTGTACCAGTTCCTACAGGTTCATCTACAATTTTAGTAGCTGTAGTTAAAGGAACAGACGTTACTAAAGAAGGAATCAACGCTGCAATGAAAGCTGCTGCAAATGATTCATTCGGTTACACTGAAGAAGAATTAGTATCAAGCGACATCATCGGGGAAACTCATGGTTCATTATTTGATGCTACTCAAACAATGGTAACTAAAGTTGATGACAATACATTCCAAGTACAAGTAGTTTCTTGGTATGACAATGAAAACAGCTATACTAGCCAAATGGTTAGAACAATCAAATACTTCTCAAACATTTAATAATTAAGAGTAATTGAGTATGAAGCCGATAGAGAAATCTATCGGCTTTTTCTATGGGAAAAGTAAAGGAAAACCTCTTAGTGAGGGCTGTTTAAGTACGTATTTAGTATGTAAAGTTTGCTAAAAGTCCTAAAACCAAGTAAAATAGAATTGGTCAAATGACAGTACCTTAAGGAGTGACAAACATGGTAAATCGATTACCTGAAAAATTAGTTTTACTTAGAAAACATTTCGGATTCTCTCAACAAGAGTTGGCTGATAAAATGGGAGTCAATGTTGTTGAGTATATGGGATGGGAAAATGGCAGAGCTATATGTAATTTAGCTCAATTTAAACGTCTTTCCACAATATTTCAAATTTCATTGGATGATATGTTAAAAAATACAACCGATATTCTTTTGCCAAACTTGGGATTAGAAGACAGTATCCAAATTCCATTTTTAAAGAATGAAGGAAATGAGTCGATGGTGAACATACCTTCGATGAATCCTCAACCCACAGTTGAACAAAAAACAGCACAGATTCAACGCGTAAAACAAGTTGAAGAAAGACAACAAGCGAAACCACAAAAAGCGCCTGAGAAACCTGTTAATACAATTCATCGTGTAGATGTGAATACACAGACTTCAAAAAACAAAGGTAAAAAACCAAACAAAAAGATGTTTGCAATAATAGGTGGAATTGTAGGAGTGCTTATTTTAGGAATTGCTATATTTATTTTCTTAAATGGGAATAAGGGAGGCGATGGCTTAAATCTTAGAATGGCACAAGATGAACGTCTTACTTTATCACAAACATTTTCAGTTTATATTACTGATGATGGAAGTGCGAAGGCAACAGGACAAACACCACAACTTACAAACTTTAATGATTTAGTACAAGTTAGTTCTTATAAAGATTTTGTGATTGGTTTGAAAAAAGATGGAACACTTGTTGGTGCAGGATCAAATAGTTATGGACAACTAGATACAAAAGATATTAAGAAAGCAATTGATGTTGCGGCAGGTGATAAACATACGGTTGCGGCATTAGAAGATGGAACAGTGGCTTGTGTAGGGGATAATTCTACAGGAGCTTGTGACATCAAAGAATGGAAAAATATAGTTGATGTAGAAGCGGGTGCAGGCTTCACGTTGGGAATTGATTCAAGCGGATCTGTATTTGTGGCAGGAAATGTTGTGAATTCAGCATCAATGACATCACAACAAAATGTAACAAAGATTGCGGTAGGGTCAAATGAAGTTGCATTCTTGAATAAATCACAAACAGTTGTGACAGTTCCATTAACAGGAACTGCAACAAACGTTTCTAGCCTTAAAAACATTTCTCAAATTGCAGTAGGAAATGGCTTTGTAGTAGGATTAGGAAATGATGGTAAAATTCAAATTGCTACAAGTAATGAAGAAATTAAGAAAATTGTGGATGCGTGGACAGGAATTGGAAGTATTGCAGCGAATGGAGATACTATCGTTGCTTATACAACGGCAGGAGTTTTAGTAGGTGCAGGTAATAATGCTTATTCTGTTTATCAAAATACATCTATCTCTGGCGAAGTTGAAAAATTAGAAAAAGTGACTAATGTTCAAGTTTCACAAGATAAAACAAAAATTAAACTTTCTTGGAACAAAGTAGAAGGTGCTGATTATTACGAAGTTAAAATAAGCACAAATCCTGAATATGTTGCAAAGAGTGTAGAAGCATCATTGAGTATTGATCAATCTAAATTCCAAGATGGTGAAAAATATACAATAACCATTACAGCAGCATCAAATACTGATAAAGAAATGAATTCTGAACCATTCACAACAGAATTTACATTTACGCTAGCAACACCAGAACCAACACCAACTCCAACATATACGTTAACAATTAATTATGTATACGATGATAATGGTTCAACAGCTTATCAACAATTTACAGGTACATTTAATTCAGGGGATACTTATAGTGTTAAGAGTCCAACAATTGATGGATATTCACCATCTGTTGCGACGGTTGAAGGAAAGATAGCGGATAAGAATTTAGAAATTACAGTTCGTTATATGAAAAAGGCAACACCAACGCCAACTCCAACACCGACGCCAACCCCAACCCCAACTGCAACACCAGATACAACAACTGAAGAGGGTTGTCATACAGCGGGTGGAACTTGGAACCCAGATACAAGTACTTGTACACCTAAAAGTTAGAGGAAGATAAGAATATGGATAAAATATGGTATGTAAGAAGTTCTAAACGTAAAGGTGGACCATTTACGGAAGAAGAATTGATACGTCTAATTCGCCAAGAAATTGTGGATGAGGAGTATGAAATTTGGAATCCAGATATGGAAAAATGGATGCGTCTTGTGGATAGTGTCTATAGTTTCTATATTCCAGTAAAGGAAGAAGAATAATCAGAGGGAGTGGTGAAAACCGCTCCTTCATCGTTTTAGTTGTAAGATTTGAGTAAGTTATGTAAAATATTAAACAGGTGAGAATATGAAAAAAATAAATTGGGAAAAAGTACTCTATATATTTGTGTTTATAAGTTTGATGATATCAGCGATTTTTATAGGGTATCGTATCATTGTTGCTCCAGCAACAATTGAACCAGGAATGGAATATGTGCGAATAAAATCGGAATATACACTTATGTTTGCGCAATGCTTGTTAGGATTGCTTGCGATGGTTTTACCAAGTATATTTGAAAAAAGATTTAAAGTAAGAATACCGAGTTATATGATGATTCTTTATGTCGTATTTCTATACTGTGCAATCTTTTTAGGAGAAGTAAGAAGTTTTTATTACAATGTAAATCATTGGGATACAATATTGCACACGTTTAGTGGGGGAATGTTAGGAGCACTTGGGTTTTCATTTGTAAGCTTATTGAACCAAAGTGAAAAAGTTCCAATGAATCTAAGTCCGTTATTTGTTGCAATTTTTGCGTTTTGTTTTGCTGTAACATTAGGTGTTGTTTGGGAAATTTATGAATTTACATTTGATGGTATTTTAGGATTGAATATGCAAAAATTCATGTTAGAAAATGGTACACAGCTTATTGGTAGAGCTGCTCTGGCAGATACAATGAAAGATTTAATCGTTGATGCGGCAGGGGCACTCGTTGTGTCTATTATTGGATATATTTCGATGAAGAAACAAAAAGATTGGTTAGAAAAAGTACAACTTCGTCGAGTTAAGCACGTTGAAAATTGACTTGAGTCATAGTTTATAGTAGTCTATACTTAAATAAACTGATGACAAGAAGAGTAGAATAAACAAAATCTTTAGAGACAATTGGGTTGGTGAAACAATTGGGTAGACTTTATTTGAAATGCATCTATGAGGGCTTATCCGAAATGTAGGGTAAGACGTGACTCGCGTTAAGAGATTGAGAAGTAAGAAAAGTGGAACCACGCAATGGCGTCTTTTTAAAAGAGATGCCATTTTTATATGGAGGAGAAAAATATGCGTTTATACAATTCAAGAACATTAAAAGTAGAAGAATTCAAACCGCTCGTTGAAGGGGAAGTAAGCATGTATGTATGTGGACCAACGGTCTATAACCATATACATATTGGAAATGCTCGACCAATTATTGTGTTTGATACATTACGTCGAGTATTTGAAGCGGAAGGATACAATGTAAAATATGTATCAAATTATACAGATGTCGACGACAAGATTATAAAAAAAGCCCATGAAGAACATAGACCAGAAGTAGAAATTACACAAGAATATATACAAGCTTATAACGATGTGCGTCATAAACTAAATGCACATGACTTATATAAAACACCTAAAGTAACTGAAACAATGGATGATATTATTGATTTTATTGATGAACTTATTGAATCAGGCCACGCTTATGAAGTTGATGGGGATGTTTTCTTTCGCGTGAATAGTGTAAAGACCTATGGAGAAATTTCGCATCAAAACATTGAAGATTTACAAGTAGGTGCAAGAATCGATGAGAATGAAAAGAAAGAATCACCGCTCGACTTTGCATTGTGGAAAAATACGGATATGGGAATTAAGTGGAAAACAAAATGGGGAGAAGGTCGCCCAGGTTGGCATACTGAATGTGTCGTAATGATCCAAAAAGAGTTTGGGAAAAATATGATTGATATTCATGGTGGGGGTACAGATTTAAGATTTCCGCACCATGAAAATGAAGTTGCACAATGTCGTGCAATTCATGATACATCACTTGCGAATTTTTGGTTGCATAATGGAATGATTAATATTGATGGTATCAAGATGAGTAAATCACTTGGTAATTTTACACTTGCAAAAGATGTGTTAAATATTTACGGTCCACAACTAGTTCGCTGGGTAATGCTATCTGCACATTATCGTATGGAACTAAATTTTAGTGATGAGGTATTTGAAACAGCAAAAAAAGAATTAGACAAAGTTATGACATCTTATAAACAAGCAAACATTAAATTAGGATTAATGAATGAGAAATTAGGGGTAGAATTTGATACTCAACTTTACCGTGAATTTTTAGATCAAATGAATGATGATATGAATACACCAAATGCTTACGCTATTATTTTTGAAACAGTGAAAAAACTAAATCAAGTATTACGTGTGAAGGAAATTGATTCAAATGAAGTAAGTAAATATGCGGTAACCTTGGAGAAGATGTTAGAAGTATTAGGTATTGAATATAGCCGAATACCATTAACTGATGATGATAAAATTGTTTTTGCGAAATGGAATGAAGCCAAATCAGAGAAGAATTATGAATTAGCGGATACCTATCGTAATCAACTAAGTGAAAGAGGACTTGTTTAATGCGAAGCAATGAAGTTTCAGGAAGTACGCTTGCTTATTTGGGTGATGCGATATGGTCATTGAAAGTACGTGAATATTTAATTGAAAAAGGATATGCACGTGCTAAAGATTTGCAGACAAAAAGTGTGAAATTTGTAAGTGCAAAAGCGCAAGCAGCTTTTTACTATAAACTTGAAGAAGAGAAATTTTTCACTGAACAAGAATTGGAAATCTTTAAACGAGGCAGAAATTTTAAAAGCGACAGTGTTCCAAAGAATACTGATGTAGCTACATATCGTGTCTCAACAGGATTTGAAGCAGTATTAGGATATTGGTTTATGGAAAAAATGATGGATAGAATTGATTTGTGTTGGGACAAAGTTAAGACCATGGTGGAGGTGTAATATGGCACAATATGTTTATGGGAAAAACGTTATTCAACAAATACTTCAAGACAATAAGAAGATAAATGTATTGTACATATCAGGCGACCAAAAGCAGATTGAACAAGAAGCTAAACGCAAGGGAATACGAGTAGAAAAAGTAGATAAAAAATACTTGGATAAGTTAAGTAATAATGGAAATCATCAAGGAGTTATTGCGAATATTGATGATTATAAAACTTATACAATCGAAGAAATACTAGATTCTATTCCTAGTGATAAAAAGGGCTTGTTGGTTTTACTGGATGAGTTGGAAGACCCGCATAATTTAGGTGCGGTACTAAGAACTGCAGATGCGGTGGGAGTTGATGGAATAATCATTAAGAAAAATAATGCGGTGGGATTAACACCAACTGTAGCGAAAGTTTCAGTAGGTGCCATTGAGACGGTAAAAGTTGCGATGGTAACTAATTGTACCCAAACGCTTAAGATGCTTAAGCAAAAAGGTTATTGGGTGGTTGGAACGGATATGAAGAATGCTCAAGATTATCGTCAACCGCAATATGATACCCCACTTGTTGTGGTTATTGGCAACGAGGGTAAAGGGATAACTCGTCTTGTTAAAGAAGAATGTGATTATATGGTTAAACTTCCGATGGTGGGGGAGATTTCTTCTCTCAATGCATCAGTTGCTTGTGGAATATTGTTGTATGAGGTATATAATAAACGCTTTCCTTTATAAGAGGGAGAAAGCTTATGTGGAGTACAATGCCGGGTGATTATGAACTTCTCTATTATTGCAGACAGATGGATGAGCAAGCGCTATATTTTTTGATTGAAAAATATGAAGCATATATGGCGAAGATTGCGGCAGATGCAGTTGCTAAAAATACTTTTTGTGAGATTTATCGTGATGAATTTGTGGCGGAAGCACTAGAAGTAATTTATAACGCAATTTGGAATTATCGCGAAAATAAAGAATGTAGTTTTGGAACGTATTTTTATACATGTGCATCACGAAGAGTAAAAACATTAATGCGACATTATTTGCGTGAATCAAATGCAGCTAATCTATATGCATTGTCTTTGGATGCGATAATCAAGGATGATTGTGAATCAACATATTTAGATCATTTCGGCACGGAAAATGATTGTGGTAACCCAATATATCATTTGGACTATAAAGAGGCCGTGATGCGGGTGAATGAGGTTCTAGCAGGGTTTAGTGATGTAGATAAACAAGTGCTTTATTACTATTTAGATGATGTAACCTATAATGAAGCTGCAAAGAATCTTCAATTTTCTTTAAAAAAGTATGACAATCATATTCAAAAGATAAAACGGAATATTAAGGAAAAAGTCTATAAATAGAACGAGGGGAACCTCGTTTTTAATTGAAACAGTATTTATTGACGGGTTTAAACCTTTATGTTAGAGTAAATAAGCATAGAAACCGAAAGGAGTTGTTTTAATAGTGGCAACAAAAGAGGATAAAGTTATATTAACTTGTACGGTGTGTTTGTCTAGAAATTATACAACTCATCGTAATAAGAAGTCATCGACTGAAAGACTTGAGTTAAACAAGTTTTGTAAGAAGTGTGGTACACATACACTTCATAAAGAGACGAAATAGGAGGTCAACGATATGTTGAAATGGTTTAGTTTTGACGGCATTATGAAAGAGGCGAAACGTATTCGCTGGCCAAAGACAAAAGAATTAATGTCAACTATGGCAGAAGTTTTATTATTTATTGTATTCTTTGGAACTTTCTTCGTAGTTTGTGAGTTTTTAATTACATTCTTCTTGAAAGTGATTGGAATAGGAGCTTAGTATGACAGATATAAATAAAGATTTTATCGATGAAACTGAGAAAAGATGGTACGTTGTAAATACATATGCTGGTCATGAAAACCGTGTTAAAGAAAATCTTGAACGTCGTGTTGAATCAATGGGTATTACAGATTATCTATTCAGAATTCTAGTTGCAGAAGAAGCTGAAATTGAATACAAGAATGGAAAAGAAATTACTAAAATGCATAATCTTTTCCCAGGGTATCTTTTTGTAGAAATGATTATGACAGATGATGCTTGGTATGTTGTTCGTAATACACCAGGTGTTACAGGATTTATCGGTTCTTCAGGAGGAGGGGCTAAACCTTTCCCAGTATCTCCAGATGAAATTGATTCAATCTTGAGAAGAATAGGTTTAGGAGAAACAGTTGTAAATGTTGACTTTAAAGTTGGCGATACTGTTAAAATCTTATCTGGACCATTTAGCGGTATGGAAGGTAAAGTTAATGCAATGAATGACCAAACTAAAGTTGCATCTGTACTTACCATTCTATTTGGACGTGAAACTCCTACAGATATTTCGTACACAGATTTAGTTAAAGCAGATCTATAAACGTTACTCATTGAGTAGCGTTTTTTAATTCTTGAGCATAATAATTGCACTGAGAAATAAAACGCTTATTCTATAGATACAGGAGGTGTTATGTGAAGAAACTAATAATTATAATCCTGTTAGGTATGAGTTTTCTGATTAGTGCATGCACAGTCGAAAATCAAGATAATAAAATAAAGGAGGTTTATGACGTGAATAAAATTGGAAAAGATAATAATTATGTACCAAAAGAGAATACAAATGTTATTTATTTAGCTGGGGGATGCTTTTGGGGTGTTGAAAAATTAGTACAAAGTATACCAGGTGTCATTGAAGGCGTATCGGGATATGCAAATGGAACAATTGAGGCACCAACATATGATCAAGTTAAGCAAGGAACTACAGGTTTTAGAGAGACAGTAAGGGTTGAATATGATCCAAGTATTGTAAGCTTAGATACAATTTTATATGCTTACTTTTCAGTGGTGGATCCAACAGTTGAAAACCGCCAAGGTAACGATATTGGTTCACAATATCAAACTGGAATTTATTATACCGATGAAAAATCAATGGAGACAATTAGAAAAATTGTAGAAATTGAAAAGCAACGAACAAATAAATTTTCAGTTGAAGTTAAACCACTAGAAAATTTCTTTGAAGCTGAAGAATATCATCAAAATTATTTAGATAAAAATCCAACAGGATATTGTCATATTTCTAAAGCAGAGTTTGAACGTGTGAAGAATATGGTCGTTGATGCATCAAAATATCAAAAACCAAGTGCAGAAGAAATTAGTGAAAATTTGACTGCTGAACAATATGCCGTGACACAACAAGCGAAAACAGAGAAACCTTATGATAATGAATATGATGAATTCTTTGAAGAAGGTATTTATGTGGATGTGGTAACAGGAGAACCTTTATTCACGTCATTTGATAAATATGATAGTGGTTGTGGATGGCCAGCATTTAAGAAAGCAATTGACGAAAATACAATAGTTGAAAAAGAGGATACATCATTTGGAATGGAACGTATAGAAGTAGTAAGTCGAGTAGGTAATTCACATTTAGGACATAAATTTGAAAATGATCCAACTTCACCAAATGGAGTGCGTTATTGTATTAATAGTGCATCTCTACGATTTATTGCGAAAGATGATTTAGAAAAAGAAGGATATGGCGAGTATTTGGAACTTTTTAAGTGATTTTTCAATTTTGATTAAAAAGTGGGTAAATAATTAAAAACACCTTATTTTATAGGCTAAAATGCAAAAAATAGTTGACGATTACCCTATATTGGAGTATCATTTTTAATGCACACATGTGCATTCTATGCGTGGGAGGACTGCAACTAGTCCATTGTACCACTGCACTGACAAACAAATACAAGGAGGTATGTCAAGTGAGTAAGAAAGTTGCGAAAATCTGCAAACTTCAATTTGCAGCTGGTGGAGCAAAGCCAGGACCAGCATTAGCATCAGCTGGTATCAACATGCCACAATTCTGTTCAGCATTTAACGATGCGACTAAGGATCGTGGGGGAGATATCGTACCAGTAATTATTACAGCGTACGAAGATAAGTCATTCGACTTCGTGTTAAAAACAACACCTGCAGCATCATTAATTAAGAAAGCTGCAAAAGTACAAAAAGCATCAGGAAGCCCTAAGGCTATTAAGGCTGGTAAAATCACAGTGGATCAATGTAGAGAAATTGCTGAATATAAAATGCCAGATTTAAATGCAAATGATGTTGAAGCTGCTATGCGTATTATTGCGGGTACAGCACGTAACATGGGTATTGTTGTAGAAGGCATGGAGGACTAAGAAATGGCAGGAAAGAAATATTTAGAAGCTGCTAAGTTAGTTGACCGCAGCAAAACATATAGCTATACAGATGCGATTGCACTTGCTAAAAAGACAAGTACAGTAAAATTCGATGCTTCAATTGAAGCATGTTTCAACCTTAACGTTGATCCTCGTCATGCTGATCAACAAATCCGTGGAGCTATCGTGCTTCCAAACGGTACAGGTAAAACACAAAAAGTTTTAGTAGTAACTCAAGGAGCAAAAGAACAAGAAGCTAAAGACGCTGGCGCAGATTTCGTTGGTGGAAAAGAAATTCTTGAAGAAATCAAAAAAGGTTGGTTTGAGTTTGATGTTATCGTTGCTACTCCTGATATGATGGGAGAGCTTGGTAAATTAGGTAAAGTATTAGGTCCTAAAGGATTAATGCCAAACCCTAAAACAGGAACAGTTACAGTTGATGTAACTAAAGCTGTTAATGAAATCAAAAAAGGTAAAATTGAATACCGTGTTGATAAAGAAGGAAACATTAATGTAGCTATTGGTAAAGTATCATTTACTGATGAAGCATTAGCTGAAAACTTCAAAACTTTATATGATATTATCGCTAAAGCTAGACCAGCTGCAGTTAAAGGTATCTTCATGACATCAGTGACTCTTGCATCTACAATGGGTCCTGGCGTAAAAGTTACAGTAGAATAGTAAATTAGAATGTCGAAAGACATTCTTTTTTTTGCGTAAAATTATCAACTAGGCTGGTGGATATCTATTGTGTTAAAATAGAAAAAGAGAGGGTTAGAATGGAGCGATAATATGTTAAAAGCTATTGGTATTTCAGAGTTAGATAATAATATTTTTGATTTGATTTCGAAGGACTGGGGAGTAATAACAGTAAATGCTAAAGATAAAGTAAATGGAATGACTGTAAGTTGGGTGCAAATGGGACACTTATGGAACAAAGATGTAGTTACAGTTTATGTCAGACCACAACGCTATACGTATGAATTTATTAATCAAGAAGATACGTTTTCACTAGCCTTTTTTGATGATAACTATCGGAAAGAACTTGCGTATTTAGGAAGTGCTTCAGGACGTAATGAAGATAAATTAACTCATTGTAATTTTACTACTTCAATTGTGGATAACACACCAGTGATAGATCAAGCAAAGCTTGTTTTTGTTTGTAGAAAACTATATGAAGTGGATTTAAAAGAAGAGAATTTTGTAGATAATGATATCATGAATAAATGTTATCCAGACAAAGATTTTCATCGAGCTTATACTGCAGAAATTATGAGTGTTTTGGTTAAGTAGTAAAAAGCAATCAATATAAATTATGTTATAATATGAATAGAAAATAAAAGGGTGGATAATATGGATGATATTTTGATTGAACAGTATAAGAAAATAGCAAAGTTTTTAGCTGCTTGTCTAGGTAAAGATTATGAAGTAGCCATCCATGAGATAAAGAATGATGAACTTAAATTAGTGTGTTTAGAAAATGGAGATATTTCTAAAAGAACAATAAATGCACCACTCAGTGAATTAGCATTACGATTTATTAGTGATGAAAAATATAAGAATTCAGATTATGAAGTAAACTATAAAGGTTTATCAGGTGATAATGTATTACGTAGTTCAACATTTTTTATAAAAAATGATAAAGGTAAACTTATTGGATTATTATGTATTAATTTCAATATTGGTCATATCAATAAGAGTATTAAAAAAATTAATGATGAACTAAAAGAATTGTTTGATATTGTGGATACAAATAATTATGTTGAAGAGGCGAATGTAGAATATTTCACCGAAGATATTTCTACTGTGATAAGCAATATAATTGAACCGATTATTAGAAAGAAAAATCTACCAGTAGCACGATTAAGTTTTGATGAAAAAATGTTATTGATAGAGGAATTAAAAAAACAAGGAGTGTTCTTGTTAAAAGGAGCAGTAAGTGAAGCAGCTATTCAACTTCATTCATCAGAAGCAAGTATTTATCGATATTTAAAGAAAACTAAAGATGCTTAATTGATAGAAATCAGTTAAGCTTTTTTAATGGATAATAAAAAATTATTGACGTGATAAAAAATTATCACTATAATTAAACTATGGAATAGAACTAAGAAAGTATTAGAAAGTCCCATAAGGAAATTTCCCTAGATTGATATTTTACAATTCATTAATTAAAAATGTTTTAACTAAAACATTCTTTTAATTATGGTTTGTTTGAGCTTTTCTGACTTTTTTATCTGTTCAGTAGAAAGGGAAACTATAAAAATATAGTGAGGTAGTATATGTATTATGATTTTGAAACACTCATAAATAGAAGTGAATTAGGTTCCTCTAAATGGTTAGGTATGATACAAAAGAAACCTAATGTTTCAAAAGAGATAGTTCCATTTTCAGTTGCGGATATGGAATTTAAAAATGCTCCTGAGATTATTGAAGGCTTGAAAGAATATTTAGATGAAACTATTTTAGGATATACAAGTCCAACAGAGAATTATTTGGATTCGGTAGTGAATTTTATGAATCGTCATCATAATTGGGAGATAGATAAATCTTGGATTGTGACAGCACCAGGTGTTGTACCAGCACTTGCACACGCAATTAGAGGCTTCACTAACCCAGGTGATGGAGTAATCATTATGACTCCAGTATACTATCCGTTCTTTGCATGTGTTACTATGAACAACCGCGTGATTGTTGAAAATCCGCTTGTTGATAATGAAGGACATTATGAAATTAACTTTGAAGATTTAGAACTCAAAGCAAGCAATGCAAAGAATAAAATTCTGTTATTCTGTTCTCCACACAATCCAATTGGTAGAGTGTGGACAAAAGACGAATTAGAAAAAGTAGCGGCCATTTGCCTAAAGTATGATGTGTTAATTATTTCTGATGAAATTCATTTTGATTTGATTATGCCAGGGTATGAACATACTGTGATGGCTACACTTTCTGATGAGGTTGCGGATAAATGTATCGTGTGCACAGCTCCATCAAAAACGTTTAACTTAGCAGGGATGCAGACAAGTAATTTAGTTATTAAGAATGAAAATTTAAGAGAACGTATGAAAAGTGCAATGCTTGAAGTAGCATTTCTAAGCTGTGGAACATTAGGTTATAAAGCATGTGAACTTGCGTATACGCGATGTGATTTATGGTTAGAAGAATTAATAATGAAAATCAATGAGAATAAAAATATTGTGGAAGAATTTTGTAAAGAACATATACCTGAAATTAAAGTATACCCATTAGAAGGAACTTATTTACAATGGTTAGACTTGCGAGCCTTTGGGTTAAATAATGAAGAATTAGAAAAAGCAATGATTGAAGACTGTGAACTTTTCTTTGATGAAGGATACATCTTTGGAGAAGCAGGAACAGGCTTTGAACGAATTAATATTGCATGCCCAACAGATGTTTTGTTAGAAGGTTTAAGACGACTAGCAAAATGGGCAGAAACAAAAAGAAAGGAATAATGTATGAGATTTAAAGATGCTTTTGAACATGTTGAAAATTATGTAATTGAAACAAGAAGAGAGCTTCATCGATTAGCTGAACCAAGCGATCAAGAAAAAAATACATTTGCATTCATTACTGAAGAAATTAGAAAACTAGGATTTAGTTACGAGATTGTTGAAGAATTTACGGTTGTTGCGAAATTACAAACAGGAAGAAATGGGAAAACGGTTGCATTACGAGCGGATATTGATGGTCTCCCTGTCAAAGAAAATAAACATAATTTAAAACGTGAAAGAACATGTATTTCTAATCGTCCAGATGCTAGTCATATGTGTGGCCATGATGCCCATGTTGCCATGCTATTAGCGTCAATGAAAGTATTAAAAGAAATACAAGATGAACTTGTAGGAACTTATTACTTTTGCTTTGAACAAGGAGAAGAATTAGGAAGAAGAAAAGGTGTTACGGCAATACTCAATTATTTAGATGAACAATGTATAGATACCGTTTGGGCGATTCATGTTTATAACAAATTAAAAGCTGGAAAGATATGTGTTGATGCGGGTCCAAGAATGGCAGGTGTTGCGGGTGCCATGGTTAAAGTGATAGGTAAAGGTGGACATGGTTCAAGACCGGACTTATCAAATAATCCTGTTTATGCAGCTGCGAATATTTTGGTTAATTTAGGTGGTGTGTTTACCAATAGAATTGACGCGAATGAGACTGTGACATGTGGAATTACTACTTTAACAGGTGGTGGAACACCTAATGTATTTAGTGATGAGGCAATACTTGCAGGAACATTTAGATTCTTCAATGTTGAAGAAGGAAGAAAAGCGGTTGATTTGTTTAAAAATGTGAGTGAACATACGGCTGCGATGTACGATTGTTTTGTTGAGTTTGATGAAAAAACAAAAGTATTAGGTGTACCAGTTATTACGAATAAAGAATGCAGTGAGTTCGCTAAGAAAAGTCTGCCAGAATTTATTGGAGATAATTGTATAACTTCTTGTGATAAATGGTATGCGTCAGAATCATTCTCAGCATATACAAGTATGTATCCATCTGTCTTTGCGTTTTTAGGAATTGATAATGAAGAAGAAGGCTCGGGAGCAGAACATCACAGTGAATTTTTTGATATAGATGAAAAGGTTTTAATGATAGGGGTTAAGGCAACAGTTGGTTATGCAACAAGTTTCGCTAAGATAAATAAGGAGGAGAAAATAGATGTGGGATCTTAGTACAGGATTTGCGGTAATTGCAGTTATCATGCTTGTTGGTGAAATTATTTCCTCGAAAACAGGAGGTAAACTTCCACAAATGTTTATTGTCGCAACACTATTCTTATTTGGATACTGGACATTTTTACCGAAAGATATTCTTTCGATTTCAGGATTGAATGTGGTAGCTGAAATATGTAAACTGTTTATTCTTATTCATGTAGGATCAATGTTTAATATCAAATCATTAATTAAAGATTGGCGTGTAGTAGTGACAACATTATGTGCAATTGCTGGAATACTTGCACTTGTGTTAACGGTAGGAACTTTAATATTTGGAAAAGAAATCGCAATCATCGGTGCAGCACCATTAACAGGTGGAGGTATGGCTGCAATGATTATGAATGAAGGTGCAATTGCATTAGGTAAAAATTCATTAGGTGTAGTTGCCTTTGTTATCTTCATCATGCAAGGATTTGTTGGTTTCCCAGTAACTGCCTTCTTCTTACGTAAAGAAGGAGAACGATTAGCAGAAGAAATTAGAAAGAATCCAAGTTTAATTCATGAAGTTAAAGGTGAAGAATCACAAGATCAAGCAACTTCGAAAAAACGAATCTATGAATATGTTCCAAAGAAAATTTGTACACCTACTTATTATTTGACAATCATGGGTGTTTTAGGATGTTTAGGGCTAATTATCTTTAAGCTTTTAAACGGTGTTGTTGATCGAAGCATTATTATGATTATTGTGGGTATAACTGCAAGCCAAATTGGAATAATACCTCCGAATCCGATGAATAAAGCAGATTCTGCAGGGATTTTGAACTTAGCTCTATTTGCGAGTTTTATGTCAGGGTTTGCGGATACAACGCCAGCATCAATTGGTCAAATGGTAGTGATTGTATTTGGATTATTAATCATTGCGACAATTGGAATATTGATATTCTCAATTCCAGTAGGTAAGAAATTTGGGTATTCTACATGGATGGCTTCAGCGATTGGATTGAATTGCTTTTTAGGATTTCCATACAACTATAATTTAACAAATGAAGCTGTTGCGGTTGTAGCAAAAACAGAAGAAGAAAAGGCATATTTAACCGAACAAATGCTACCTAAAATGATAATTGGAAGTGTTGTTGCAGTGACTTTGGTGAGTTGTATAGTTGCAGGATTCTTAGTTAAAATGTTGTAAGGTTACAAATGAAGAAAGTGTAAAGTTAAACTTATTTAATTGTTAAAAAATGTATGAAAATTACAAATTTTACCAAATGAAGAAAGTTAAATACACTTTCTTTTTTAATTTTGTGAGACTATAATGCAAGTATCTTAGATGACTTTAAATAATAATTTATAGAACTAAAAATTAATGAGGAGGGGTAATAATGAAGTTTGAAAGAGAATTTGGGCAAGTTAATGAATATGTAATTGAAACAAGAAGAACATTACATCGCTTAGCTGAAATTAGTGATGAAGAAGTTCAAACGTTTGCGTTTATTAAAAATGAAATTGAAAACATGGGATTTGATTATGAGATAGTTTCTACGACGTCATTAGTAGCAAGACTAGAGACGGGAAGACCTGGGAAAGTAGTTGCAATGCGAGCGGATATTGATGCGTTGGCAGTTAAGGAAAACAAAAGGAATTTGAAATATGAAAGGACATGTATCTCAAATAATCCAGATACATGCCATGCTTGTGGACATGATGCTCATGCGGCTATGCTTCTTGCAAGTATGAAAGTATTAAAACAAATTAAAGATCAACTTGTTGGTACTTATTACTTTTGTTTTGAACAAGGAGAAGAATCGGGGAGAAAAAAAGGTTCAGTACCAATCATTAATTATTTAAGTGATAAAGCAGTAGATACGGTGTGGGCTATCCATGTTTACAATAAACTTGAATCAGGAAAAATATGTGTAGATGAAGGTCCACGAATGGCTGGTATTGCCGGGGCAATTGTAAAAGTAATTGGTAAGGGTGGACATGGGTCAAGACCTGACTTATCAAAGAATCCCGTATTTGTAGCTGCCAATATTGTTGTGAATTTGGCGGGTGTATTCGAAAATAAAATTGATGCGAATGAAACAGTAACACTGGGCATTACAACAATTGAAGGCGGAGGAACAATGAATGTCTTCAGTGATGAAGCGAAAATACTAGGTACTTTCCGCTTCTTTAATGAAGAAGAAGGCAATAAGGCAGTAATAGCATTTAAGTCGGTATGTGAGCATACAGCGGCTATGTATGGATGTAGTGTTGAGTTTGATGAAATAACACGTGTATTAGGAAGACCAATTAAAACAGACGCAAAATGTAGTCAATTCGCAAAACAAGTATTACCTAGTTTTATAGATTCATCGTGTCTAGCGTCCTGTGTTCCTTGGCTAGCTTCAGAATCGTTTTCTACATATGCACGAACATATCCATCTATCTTCGCATTCTTAGGTATCAAAAACGATGAGAAAGGTGCTGGGGCTGAACATCATAGTGAATTTTTTGATATAGATGAAGATGCATTACTTGTTGGGGTTAAAGCGACAGTAGGGTACGCTATAAGTTATGCGGCAAAAAAATAGGTCGAGCAAATAGGCTCGACTTATTTAATTAGCACGCTTGTTTTCCATTGCGCCAATAAAGATTTGACATAAATAAACTAATTCACTCAATGGTATTTTAATACCGAATTGATTTTCTATATCCTCAACATTCTTTTCTAATATTTTTAATACATCACCATTATTTCTTACAAATTCATTCACTTTCTTATAACTAGCAGGTTGATTGCGAATAATGCGTTCAACGACAAAGGCCATATGTACAATGTATTTTACCATGAGGATATCATCGTAGATAATATCTAAGTCATTAATAATTCCATCAAAAGATTCTTTTGCAAGATGCATTACTTTATCTGGATTTAAAAATGAAAGTGACTTAATCAAAATTTCATTTCGTATCAAGTCAAGAATATCGAGATTGTTCATATCAATAGATTCATCTAAAATTGAATTATTGAAATCCTTGAAATCTTCAATGAGGGTAGATTTATCTTCAAGTTTTTTAAGAATTTGAGGAATGGTATGAATGCTTGTGTTTTCAACATAAACAGCACGAGTGCAATGTTCATTAATACAGTTCATAATTTCATCAGACAATCGTTCATCTGTAAGAACAAGTATTCCTACGGTACTCTCCATTTTATTTAATAACTGGATAAGTTCATTTTTCTTTTTTACAAAATTATATAAACCAATATCAATGCTGTAATGTTTTACTGGAGTTTTTAATGAATCGATAAAGAGGGAATAGTTTTTTGTAGTGCTTGGATTAGAGAATATTAATAATAATGGTATCTCATGATTTTCTGCAATACAGTTTGCGAGCGAGATATATTCACTTAAAAAATATTTTTCTTGTTCTGGTAATTCCACATTGTAAGTTGTATTTAATAAATTTTCTACAGTATCAAGTGTAGTCATAATAGCAGGATTGAGTTTTAAATTATTTACTTTATAATACTGATAACTTAGTTTTTTCAAGCTTTCAATGACTTCACTAATGTGTGTTAGTAAGCCAGAATATAACTGATCATTTTTTGTGAAAGACTCATTGCTTAATGTTTCATTCAATAAATAGTAATAATCACGTGTAGAGGAAGCAGTTAAGGTGGTTAGTGGTGTGTTGAGAGCTTTTTTAATACTTAAACTACATAATTCATAAATCGTAGTAATTTCATTTTTAAGAGCTTCATTTGAATCAACCAGTGCAATTTGATCTTTAGAGACATAGAGTAATTGACCGAAAATCATTTTGCGATAAGGGCTATTTACATGGGGTGTAATTGCAAAGTAGTTTTTATTAAGCAATGAATAAATGTTACTTAATTCGTCGATATGATTATTTACATTAGCAATATGAATAAGTAGTTCATCACTTAAATCATCAAAGGTAATTTCAAGCGGTGATTTATTGTGATTAAGCAAGGCTGTGGCAATGGCGATTTTTATTTCGCGCTTTAACTCGAAAATGTTTTCTTTATAGATTGACATGATAAAACAGTTTAATACATTCTTTGTGATTTGTATTGTGCGGTTAATATTGTCAGCTTCTTTTTGGAGAATATCGAGAACAAGACACATTCTTTCTTTAATTGTTCTTTGTTCGAACGTGGGGATTCTGATGATAAGTGGTACAAGGTGTCTATACTTAAACTTCTCAGCAAAACGACTACTACTTGTAGCTAAGACAATACTGCAGTTATAATTTTTATACATACTTAAATTTGATAAAAGACGGCCTAAATAAAATTGACTGGTTGAATTCAAATTCTCAAAGTTGTAGAATACAATCATTTTATTATTGCATTTTTTATTTTTAAACCAATCATTAACAATGTCATTTATATCGATGTCTTGGCAATTAAATTCTACAAAATCAGAAGTATTACGAAATATATTTTTAGCCATCCCATATTCAAATAAGCGCATGATGAGTGATTGCTTGCCAGTACCACGGTCACCAAAAATAATGCAAGGAAGCGGATTGTTAGGATAAGCGATAGCTGCTTTCATTCGTTGAATAGGCATATATAGACTTTCAAAGGTATTATAACCAATAACGGTTTTGAAAGGATCAATGCTAGAAATAGCTTCTTCTATTTCCTCATTAATTGATTGAAGAAAATTGTCTTTTGTTGGGAAAACATCAGAACAATAAAAGTTAGGATAGTGATTATTAATTACTTCTTTTGAAAAGAAGAGCGAAGGTCTTCCTAATATTTTAGAAATTAAATTTTCTCGACAAAGTTTGTTGAGCATTCTAGAAACATTGGCACGGTCTAGAAAAAGCTCATTACTGATTGTTTGAGCATCTTGACCGATATCGGCTAAATTATTCTTCTTTACCTGTTTCTCGGTGTGATTATAAATGTACTCTCTTATTTCTTGTTCACGATTAGATAGTTTCATATTATTTTCCTTTCAAAACAATTCGTGCAGAATTTTGTTAATAGTTGGACAAATAGGTAGATAACTAAATCATAAATTGTACATTGTGTGTAAAAGTTCTTGTAGTAATTGATTTAATATTACACACAAAAGGTAATCAGTGTCAAATGTTAAATATTTCACATACAAAAGCCAAGTAAAAGGCTTTTTTTATGCAATTTTAATTACACACAAGGTAAATTTGTGATAATTTCACAAATTTTGACTTAAAAAAATTGGTGCTGTAACGTAGTACTCAAGAAAGGAAATCGTGGAAAAAAACTATGATCGAAATAATTGTTGTATCCCACGGAACATTATCGGAAAGCTTGGTGAAGAGTGCCGAACTTATAGCGGGGGAAGTGGATAATGTAAAAGCCTTTGGACTACATGCCGGTGATGATATTGATAAGTTCAAAGCAATAATTGAAGAAGCAATCAAAAAAGGAACGGAGGAGTCAAGCGTATTGGTTTTAACAGATTTAATGTATGGAACTCCATTTAATGTAGTTTCATCATTAATGGACAAATATAAGTTTCATCACATAACAGGTATAAACTTACCTATTTATTTAGAAATTGTAACATCAAGAAAAATCATGGGAATAGACGAGCTCTGCAAAACAATCAAAGAAATTGGCCCGACAAGTTTTGTCTATATAAACGAGATTATATAAAAGGCAGGAGGTGAAAATATGAAAAATGTCGTACTCGCACGAATCGATGATCGTTTAATTCATGGACAAGTTATTACAGCTTGGATTAAAACAATTAAAGCACAATCAATCTTAATTATTGATGAAGCATTAAGCAATAATATAATGATGCAAAGAATTTATAAAGCTTCAGCACCAACTAATATTGAACTTGTGATTAAAACACCTGCTGATGCAGTGGAATGGCTAAATGAAGATAATCCAAAAGGTAATGATGTCATAATTCTTGTTAAAACTCCAGAAAGACTAGAAGAGCTAGTTGATCAAGGAATAAATATTAAAAAAATTATTCTTGGCGGTATGGGGTCTAACAATACGCGTAAACAATTTGTTAAAAATGTATTCGCAAATGATGATGAAGTTGGATGTATGAAACGATTAATTGATCACGGGGTAGAAATTGTGTTCCAGTTGGTACCTGATGATAAACCAATCGATTTATTAAAGATAATGAAATAATTATAAACTCATAAGGAGGGATAAAATATGAGTCTGATTCAAGCTATATTAATTAGTTTAATCTATTTCCTAGCAAGTTCAACACTGATTGGGGTAGGATTCTTCACCTTGTGTAAACCAATGGTTTCAGGATTCTTCGTAGGATTAATTTTAGGTAATCCAGTACTAGGTACACAAATTGGAGCATCAGTTAACTTAATGTATATGGGCAGCTTATCAACAGGTGGATCACTATCAAGTGATTCAACATTAGCTTGTATCGTTGCTACATCATTAGGAATTGTAGGGGGACAACCAATTGAAGCATCAATGGCTGTTGCAGTTCCTTTAGGATTACTTGGTACCATGTTATGGTTTGGACGTTTAGGATTATCTACAATGTTTGTACCTTTAGCAGATCGTTATGCTAGAGAAGGTAAAGCAAGTAAATTCTGGATTGTAAACGTATTAATTCCACAAGGATTTTTATTCCTAATTTCAGCAGTTCCAGTATTTATTATCATTTATTTCGGAACTGAATTTATTCAAGGTATCTTAAATTTCTTAGGTGCAAATGTTCTTGGAGCATTGATTATCATTGGTGGTATGTTACCAGCATTAGGGTTGGGATTAACACTTAAAACAATATTCCAAGGTCAAGCAAAAGTATATTTCTTTATTGGTTTCTTATTGATTCAATATTTCGGATTAAATACTATCAGTATGGCATTCATCGCATTAATAATCGCGATTCTATACATGTATGGTCAAAATAAAGATGGTGAACCAATTTCTCTAAGTTTCTCAAGTGCTGGAGATACGCCACCAACTTCTGGTTTAATCACAAAACGTGATTTGATTCAATCTTGTATCAACTGGGGATTCCATGCTCAAGCATGTTACAACTATGAAAGAATGCAAGGTATTGGATTCTGTCATGCCATGGTTCCTATATTTAAAAAATTATACAAAGAAGGTTCTCCTGAAATGGCAGAAGCAATGCAACGTCATACAGGATTCTTCAATACAGCACCACAATTTGCAGCTATGATTCCAGGTCTTATCGCTGCAATGGAAGAAAAACGTTTCCAAGGTGCAACAGATATTGATGAAGGTGCATTAACTGCTGTTAAAACAAGTTTAATGGGTCCATTATCAGGTATTGGTGATACAGTTTGTCAAGGAATTCTTGTTCCACTTCTATTAACATTCTTTATTGGAATGGCAATGGATGGAAATATCTTAGGACCAATCTTGTACTTCATCATCATCACAGTGATTGTTGTTGCAATGTGTTATTTCTCTTACATGCTTGGATATCGTAAGGGAAGCGAAGCGATTCTAGCTTTATTGGAAAGTGGTTTAATTAACAAAATTATTGATGCAGCTAAAGTAATGGGTTGCGTTGTTATTGGAGCATTGGTTGCTAGCTTTGTTACTGTAAATACAGGAATTGTATTGAGTGTAAATCAAACTTCATTCAATCTTCAAACTCAATTATTTGATGTCATCGTTCCAGGCTTACTACCATTAATTCTTACATTAGGATGCTACAAATTAACAGATAAAGGTGTTTCTTCAACAAAAATCATGTTAATCCTTGTTGTAATTGGTGTAATTGGTGGTTTAACAGGAATATTAGTTTAACTAGAGTATAGAAAAAAGGAGGAACTAGTTTATGTTAGTAACAATGAAAGAAATCCTAGACAAAGCCAAAGAAGGTCATTATGCAGTCGCAGCACCAAATGTGGACAATGAACACAATTTGCGTGCATGTATTGAAGCAGCAGAGGAATTGAATTCACCAATTATTATTGGTGTACCAATTCATTCAAATCCAAATCCAGATATTTGTTATTTTGGACGTATCATGCAAGATATCGCAATTAGAGCAAGTGTTCCAGTTGCAATTAACTTAGATCATGGTGGATCTTATGATGAATGTGTAATGGGTATTCGTGCTGGATTTACTTCAATCATGGTTGACCGTTCTAAATTATCATTCGAAGAAAATGTTGCAGAAGTTAAGGAACTTGTAAAAGTTGCTCATGCAGTTAATGTTTCAGTAGAAGCAGAATTAGGACATGTTGGTGGTGGAGAAACTTATGCTGTTGATGGTTATGAAAATTTAACAGAACCAGATCAAGCGGCAAAATATGTTGAAGAAACAGGTGTAGATTGCTTAGCGGTAGCAATTGGAACAGCACATGGATTCTATAAAGGTGAACCATTCATTCGTTTTGAATTATTAGAAGAAATTGCTAAAAAAGTTTCAGTTCCTCTAGTATTACATGGCGGTTCTGGTACAGGAGATGAAAATCTTGCAAAAGCTGCAAAACTTGGAATTTGCAAAGTAAATCTTTCAATTGATTTACGTCAAGCAGCAATTGATGAATTAAATAATGCTGACTTAACAGGTTATGGATTATATGGATTCTATAAATATATCGCTAAAGGATATAAGGATAAATTATCTCACTACATTCGCATTTTAGGTAGTGAAGGAAAGGCTTGGTAACAGTATGTCAGAAAATAAGGCAATTGTTGTAACGGCAGTTAAAACGCTTGAAATTCAAGATTTAGAAATGCCAAAAATCGGGCCGAATGAAGTATTATATGAAGTTCATTCTTGTTCACTATGTACAGTAGAACAACGTGTATATAGCGGTGCAAAAAACTTTGGATTCCCTTTATTAGGTGGACATGAAAATGCGGGAGTTGTTATAGCTGTCGGTGATGATGTTCGTGAATATAAAGTGGGTGATAAAGTAATCGCTACACTTGGATATTGTGGTGAATGTGAATATTGCAAAACAGGAAAAGGCAGTAGTTGTAAGAATAGTATGAAAGCAAAGAAACGTGTTAATTTCCCTGGGCCAATCATTGGTGGTGGATTAGCAAAATATCTTGCAGTGCCTTCTTGGCAATTATGCAAAATTCCTGATAATGCAAACTTTGACCATTTCGCATTAACTGAACCACTTGCTTGTTGTGTTCATAGTATTGAAAAAGCACGTGTTGAATTTGGGGATGTTGTTGTTGTTATTGGTGCAGGAATTATGGGTATGCTTCATGTTCGTTTAGCTAAACTAAAAGGGGCTTATGTCATTGTTAGTGAAGTTGATCAAGCAAGAAGATTGAAAGCTACTGAAATGGGAGCTGATGTAACAGTAGATCCATCAACTGAAGATGCTGTTGCTCGTATTAAAGAACTTACAAATAATAAGGGCGCAGATGTTGTTATTAATGCCATCGCTACTCCTAAAATCTGGCCTGATGCTATTGGAATGTTAGCTCCTTACGGTCGCTTGGTTGCTTATAGTTCTCAAGATAGTAAAGAACCAGTAGGAGTTGATATGGACAAATTGCATAGTAAAGAATATGAAATTATTGGTACTGTAAGTCCAACAATGGAAAGCAATTTACGTGCAACTAAACTTATTGCCCTTGGTATGGTAGATATGGAAGCATTAATTGATTCACGTTATGAAAGTGCAGATTGTACAAAAGCATTTGATCGTGCAAGCTCTCCTAATACTTATCGTTGTATCATTCATATTTAAATTAATAAAAAGCTGTAACTTTGATCAGCACCCTATCAAGTAGACAAATGAAATAAATAAAAGTTTGAGATGACTTATCATATAAGATAGGTCATCTTTTTCTTATGCAATAACACAACTCAATTGTTTAGATTCTAACTCTAGGTAATATTTTTGTATACGTTTATTTTCTTCTATTGGATATTGTTTAACTTCAGGTGTTGTTTTTCCATATTTGTTTTTCTTTCTCCGAATGATTGATTTTATACCTAAAAGCTTCATAAGTCGGCGTATTCTTCGTTTACTATATTTTGCACGATTAAACTTATTAATCCATCTCGTCATTCTTCGATAGCCAAGGATATGATTAAATCGTTCATCATATTCTTGAATGAGTTGTAGTAGTATACGATTTTCTATTTCTTCCTTTGTTTCTTTTCTATTCAACCACTTGTAATAACTGGCTCTTGCTATTCCTAAGATGTTACACATCCAACTTATACTCCAATGACGTTCTTCGTATAGTTCTTTAATTGCTATGTATTTTGGTTCTTGTTTCCCTTTGGCAAATATCGCCTCCTTTCGATTTCCTTCACTTTTTTTAAGAGGATATTCTCTCGTTCTTTCTTTTCAAGTCGTTGTTTTAGTAACTGGTTTTCTCGTTGAAGTTTTTCAACTTCGCTTAATTGTTCAAGTGCTTTACGTTGTCCACGATAATCCTCTAAGCCGGATTCACCTTGCTCATCGTGTTTTTTTACCCACTGATAGACTTGTGCATAGGACACATTAAAATATTCTGCCGCAAGCTTATATTCATTATTGTGGTCTTTGCAGTACTTCACGACTTCTTGGCGTTCCTCGATTGTTGTTTTTCTAGCTTTGGTCATATAAACTTCCCCCTTAGGATTATAGTCCTTTAGTTTTTCATAACCATTATACTTGAAAAACCATTGTTCTAAAATGGAATGACTGGTTATACCATATTTCCTCGTAATATCGATATAGGAACCCTTACCAGACACATAATCATTGACTGCAGATACTTTTAGTTCTTTCGAATAGGATTTGTTGCGTGCCTTACTATAGAATCCTTCTACTCCTAAATCATCATAAACAGTATTCCATTTATATACCGTATGTTTACTTATTCCCAAATCATTACAAATCTGTGATAATCCTCGTTTTCCACTTTTATAATCAAGTATCGCTTCTTTCTTCTGCTCTACTGTATATTTACTTTTCCTTCCCATAAGAAAAGATCACTCCTTTCATAGTCAATGTTTTATTTATTTACATTGTCTACTTTAGAGTGATCTTATCACTTGAGGGAATCCTCTCTTACAGCTTTTTTTATTAGATTTCGTAATCGATACAACTTCTAGATACAACGTATGGCTTAATGTAGTTATCAGCAATATTGGTGTGAAGTGGGTTAGTAGCGTAGTTATTTAAATCTTCAATAGTTTCAAATTCACTATCTAAACACATATCGACGGTAGAAGAATCTAAACCATGAATAATTAAAGTCAATTTGTGTAATCCTTTAAAATGAGGTTTTAATTTTTCGAGACAGATTTTTGCATCTTCCTTCACTGCCTCAGCCTCAGCGGCAGTGAGTGATTCTCTTAATTTCCATAATACGAGGTGTTTTATCATTTGAATATCTCCTTGATTTTATTTTATATCAAAGAGCATATCCTTTGACAGTATAATGATAAATAAATAAACTAATAGTATCAAGGAGAAATTGTATGAAAAAAGCAAACGTATTATTTGTTAGTTGCTGTTGCTCTTCACTAAAAAGTTAGAAGAGTATTTTCGTGGGATTTTTATGCGATATTGGAAATGAGACTACTCTATTTGAAAAATGTGAGTAGTTTTTTATTTTAAAGGAGATAAATTATGATAACAACATTTCTACAGGATTATTTATTAATTAGTAATTGGGAAACAATTTTATTTTTGGGGTTACTTGTAGTGGGTGTAGGGTTAATCTATTGGTTAGATAAAAAAGAAGTTAACTTTACAAAAATTTTGTTACTTTCAATGCTAATAGGAGCAGGAATTGGATTACTAGGTAATTTTATGATTAACCAAAATCCAAGTGTTTCTAAACAAGTTTCAGGATGGTATGGTTTAATTGGTTATGGCTACATGGACTTATTAAAGATGATTGTATTGCCTCTTGTATTCTTATCTATGATTAGGGTCATCATCACTACAAAGAAAGATTTTAAACGACTAGCTTTAAAAACAGTTGGAGTATTAGCTTTTACAACAGCTATAGCTGCAATTGTTACAATTATTATTGCGATGTTAATTCCTTCAGCACAACTTTTACCAGAGGTAGTGAATCAAGAAGGAACAATTCGAGAAGTGGGGACATTTATTACAACACTTCGATCAATGATTCCTAATAATATAGCGGATATTTTTGTGAAAGGAAATATTCTTGCAATCATCGTTTTAGCATTTTTAATCGGTGTTTCTTTGAAATCATTTGAAGATAAAAAAGAAGTTCAATCTGTTATTGATTTTATTGAAGCGAGTTTTAAAATAGTTCGTCAATTAGCGATAATGATTATGGATTTTATGCCATATGCATTGATTCCGTTATTAGCGAATATCTTGATTACGCAAGGCGGATCAACGTTATTAAGTGCATTAAATTTCATTGTGATTTTATATATCGGAATTATTGTTATGTTAATCATTCATTTAATTTTGGTGAAGTTAACAGGTCGTTCTATCAAAGAATATATTCTAGCGGTTCGTGAACCATTGATGCTTGCCTTTACATCACGTTCAAGTTTAGGGACACTTCCAGTAACAATTGAAGCGATGACGAATAAGTTACACTTACCAGCAGGATTGTCAGATTTGGTAGGTAGTTTTGGGGCAAATATGGGAATGAACGGGTGTGCTGGAATTTATCCAACACTTGTTGTAATTGCTCTTGCAACAATGTTGCATATACCAATGGATATTTCATTCTTTGTGACACTAGTATTTGTTGTTGTATTAGGTTCATTTGGTATAGCAGGTATTCCTGGGGCTGCTACTATGTCGGTTGCAGTTGTATTAACAGGAATGGGGCTTGTTGAATATTATCCACTACTAGGCGTAATCTTAGCGATAGATCCAATCTTGGATATGGGACGTACAATGTTAAATGTAAATGGTACAATTGTTGCGGGTGTAGTTGTAGATCGATTAGAAAAAAATAATAAATAAAAATATTAAAATTTGACATATTTTGAAAATAGCGTATTATGTTTAGTAACAAAACGTATAGAGGTAGCGGTGCAGAAAAGTAACTCAAAGAGCTGGCAAGCGATGAAATGAGTGAAAGGCAATCACCGCCGAATAGGTTTTCTGGCAAGAAAATTCTATGGGGTTATAAGGAATACTTATGACACTCCTTCATTTGAAGTGGCGCTATTATACACCTTTACTTTATTCAAGTAAATCGTATGTGATAGAGCATACGATTTTTGTTTGTTTACAAGAAAGAGGAGAAAGAAAATGAAGAAATTATTAGGAATTTTATTAGCGGGTATGATGCTTGTAGGATGTTCAAGTGCACCTGCAACACCAAGTGAAACACCAGCATCAACAACAGGTGCAGGAGGAACATTTACAGTAGCGATGGAATGTAACTATGCTCCATTTAACTGGTCTCAAACAGAAGCAAACGAAACAGCAGTAAAAATTACATCAGCTGACTATTGTGATGGATATGATGTTGCGATGGCTCGCAAAATAGCAGATGCAATGGGTAAAGAATTACAAATTAAAGCAGTTGCATGGGAAGGATTAATCACAGCATTAAATAATGGAGAAGTTGATGCGATTATCGCAGGAATGACTGCAACTCCTGAACGTGCAGAAGCAGTAGATTTTACAAAACCATATTATGAATCAGAAATGGTTATGATTGTACGTGGAGACGATCAACTTGCGAATGCTACATCAATTCAAGACTTCACAGGTAAAAAAGTATTGGGACAAATTAATACATTGTATGATGAAGTTATTGATCAAATTGAAGGTGTTAATCATTTAACTCCACAAGCGACTTATCCACGTATGGTATTAGCTCTTCAACAAGGTGAAGCAGATGCACTAACAGCAGAACTTCCTGTAGCACAAGGTGTTATTGCAGCTAACCCAGAATTAAAAATTGTGACTTTTGCGGAGGGTAAAGGTTTTGAAGCAGATACAACGGTATCAATCGCTGTTAAAAAAGGAAATACAGAATTACTAAATCAAATCCAATCAGCACTTGATTCAATTACTGAAGAAGAAAGAGTTGAGATCATGAAACAAGCAACTGATCGTCAACCAGCAACTGCTGAATAATCATGGATTTTGATGCGATAGTTAAGATTCTTACAAAGTATGGACCTTCGTTATGGTTGGGTGTTCAAAACACTTTACTCGTTGCGTTAGTTGGTACAATTGTAGGGTTAGTAATTGGTTTAGTGATTGGTGGATTAAAGGCAATTAAAGTTGATTCAACAGCATCTTCTTTAGCTAAAGTAGTGAAAAGGATTTATGATATTTTTGCTACAATATACATTGAAGTTTTTCGTGGAACTCCAATGATGGTTCAAGCTTTATTTATCTATTATGCATTACTTAAGATTTTTAATTGGACACCGATTGTTGCAGGGATGTTTGTTATCTCTATTAATACAGGTGCTTATATGTCGGAAATTATTCGTGCAGGTATTCAATCTGTTGATAAAGGACAAACAGAGGCAGCACGTTCACTAGGAATGTCAAATATCCAAACGATGTTACTTGTGATTTTGCCGCAAGCAGTTAAAAATGCATTCCCGGCGATTGGTAATGAGTTTATTGTCAATATAAAAGATAGTTCAGTTTTATCAGTAATCACATTAACTGAATTGATGTTCCAAGCAAATCGTATAGCTGGTAGTGTTTATAAATTCCCAGAAACTTATTTTGTAACAGCTTGTATTTATTTGATTCTTACAGTGACTATGAGTTTTATCTTACATATTATAGAAGGTCGATTATCAAATACACGTACAAGTTACCCACATTCAGATAGCACATCAAGTAGTGTTGTTGTCTTACCTAGAAATGGAAAGAGGGTAAAATAAGATGAGCTTATTAAATATCAAAAATATACATAAAAGTTTTGGCGATTTAGAGGTTCTTAAGGGAATTGATTTTACTGTAGAAAAAAATACGGTTACTTGTTTAATTGGTGCATCAGGTAGTGGAAAATCTACATTACTTCGTTGTATTAATTTACTGGAGACACCCGATGATGGTGAAATACTTGTCGGTGGTGAAAATATTACACATACAAAAGATGTTAATAAATATCGTGCACGTGTAGGAATGGTTTTCCAACAATTTAATCTATTTAATAATATGACTGTACTTAAAAACTGTACAATTGCACAAATGAAAGTTTTAGGACGTTCAAAAGAAGAAGCAGAAGAAAAGGCAATGAAATATTTACGTAAAGTAGGTATGGAGAGTTTTGCGAATGCCGCAAGTACAACATTATCTGGCGGACAAAAACAACGTGTAGCGATTGCGAGAGCGTTGTGTATGGATCCTGAGATTTTACTATTTGATGAACCTACTTCAGCGCTAGATCCAGAAATGGTTGGCGAGGTTTTGGAAGTAATGAAAGACTTAGCGCGCGAAGGACTTACAATGGTTGTGGTTACTCATGAAATGGAATTTGCAAAAGATGTTGCGAATCATGTTGTATTCATGGACCAAGGTGTTATTGCCGAAGAAGGATCAGCGGAACAAATATTTACTAATCCAACACACGAAAGAACCAAAGCATTCTTAAATCGTATTTTAAAGAAATAGCAGAATCGCATCGAATAAGGTGCGATTTTTCTTTTTGTTTCGGTTAGTGTTGACTAACTTGGTGTGAGAATGTTATTATTTGCGAACAACAAAATATACCCAACTGGGGGAGTAGTTTGCGCTAATCAGTGTGGCAAGTCAACAAACTGACCAATAGGTCTGGCTTGTCTTAAATAACGAGACTCATGTATGGAGGAAATACAAATTTATTTTTGTGTTTCACTCATATGTGGGTCTTTTATGTTGTAGAAGAAAAAGGAGGTTTCTCATGAAGGATTACACAGAAACAATGGAATCGTTAATTGATCAATTAAATTCGAATGCAACTGCAGGTCTAAATGATGAACAAGTAAAGAAAAGCTTAGCAACACATGGTGCAAATACGTTAACAAAACAAAAGTCTGAATCGTTATGGAAACGATTGTGGGATGCGGCAACAGAACCGATGATTATTATGTTGATAGCGGCTGGGCTAATCGCGCTAGGCGTTAATATCTTTAGAAGTGTAACAGGTGGCGAAGCGGACTTTTTGGAGTGTGTAGGTATCTTCATTGCGATTTCGCTGTCGGTGGTAATTAGTGTTGTTATGGAAGGAAAAAGCGCAAAGGCATTTGAAGCTCTTTCTAAAATAAGTGATAACACAGTGATTAAAGCAATTAGAAACAACACAACAGTTTTATTGAATCAAGCAGAGTTGGTTGTAGGAGATATCTTACTTTTAAGTACGGGTGATAAAATCCCAGCTGATGGAAGACTATTAGAAAGTTTTGGGTTAGCGAGTGATGAATCTGCATTAACAGGAGAAAGTGTACCTGCCAATAAAGATGCTGGATTTGAAATTGAAGATGAAAAATTGCCTTTGGCAGAGCGAGCAAACATGTTATATAGTGGGACTTATATAACTAGTGGACACTGTAAAATGATTGTGACTGCAGTTGGTGATTCGACAGAGTTTGGTAAAATTGCAAATGAATTAGGTAATGAAAGAAAAGAAAGTACTCCTTTACAAGAGAAACTAGCACGATTAGGAAAGACAATAACAATCTTAGGGGTTATTGCTGCGTCTATCGTTTTCATCTCCCAAGTGATTTCATTTGCGATGAATGATGGCTTGCATATTGAAGAAGTTATGGAAGCATTTGTTACAAGCATTGTCTTAATTGTTGCGGCAGTTCCAGAAGGACTACCAACAATTGTGGCAGTATCTCTTTCGATTAATATCATTAAATTATCTAAACAAAACGCTCTTGTTAAAAAGATGATTGCATCTGAAACAATTGGATGTATCAATGTAATTTGTTCAGATAAAACTGGTACACTTACTGAAAATAAAATGACAGTTCGGGCATTTTATGATCAAGAGTGGCACACAAATCCAACGGAATTATCGGGAAATTATTTCGCGCATAATGTTTGTTTGAATACAACGGCGGATATTGGTGAAGATGGAACATTTATTGGCAATCCAACAGAATGTGCACTATTACAATTCTATGAAAACTCAAAAGAACGCACACATTCTGGAATGAATTACAAAGAAGAAAGACTTGATCATGAAATACTTCATTCTTTTCCTTTCTCATCAGAATTAAAGCACATGACAACAATTTCGAAAGTTCATGGCGAAATTGTTACCTATGTTAAAGGGAGTCCTGAATGTGTTTTGAAAATGTGTAATTTAACAGATAAACAACGAAATGAAGTAGAAAACTATATTGAAAAAGCACAAGAACAAGCTATGCGTATAATAGCATTCGCACATAAATCAATAACATCAATGAAGGATTTTGAAGAAGAAACATCACATAAAGAACTTGAAAGTAATATGGAATTTGATGGGTTTGTCGCGATTGCTGATCCGTTAAGAAAAGAAGTATTTGAAGCTGTTAATTCATGTCGAAAGGCAGGGATCGATTTAAAGATTTTAACGGGTGATAATATTGTCACTGCGACTGCAATTGCGAATGAATTGCGCATTTTGAATGAACAATCAATCGCAATAGAAGCGAGCCAAGTAATTGAAATGAATGATGAAGAATTATTAAATAAACTTCCTCATATTGCAGTAATAGCCCGAAGTACACCAACTGTAAAAATGCGAATTGTAAAATTATTAAAAGGTTCAGGTAATGTTGTTGCGGTTACTGGTGATGGTATAAATGATGCACCAGCATTAAAAAATGCCGATGTAGGTGTTGCAATGGGAATCTCTGGAACCGAAGTATCTAAAGAAGCAAGTGATATAGTTTTACTAGATGATTCTTTTGCGACAATTGTTAAAGCAGTTGAGTGGGGGCGTAATATTTATGAGAATTTTAAGCGTTTCATTAGTTTTCAATTAACAGTTAATCTTGCATCAGTTATTGTTGTTTTTACATCTATTTTATTAGGATTACCAGCACCATTTACCGCATTAGAATTATTGTGGATAAATATTATTATGGATGGTCCACCGGCACTTACATTAGGATTAGAACCCAACTATGAAGATTTAATGAGTCGTAAACCTACAAAAAGAGATGAGAGTATAATTTCAAAAAATATGTTGATAAGAATTGTGATTACTGGTGTTTATATGTCGATTGTATTCTTATGTCAATATGTCTTCAATTTTCTAAATGTATCACAAGGAGAAATGCCAACAGTCTTATTTACGATGTTTGTATTATTCCAATTATTCAATGCCTTTAATTGTCGAGAATTACATGATGGTAGTATATTTAAAAATTTATTTAAGAATAAAATTATGTTGATTACAGTAGGTTGTACATTCATGTTACAAATACTAATCATTCAGTATGCAGGAGCGTTCTTTAGTACAGTGCCATTAGAATTATCAATGTGGTTAAAACTAATTGGTATTGGTTCGACTGTTGTAATTTTATCTGAGTTAATTAAATTTATTTATCGCAGAATAAATAAACAAAAAAGTTTCTAGAAAAAAACTACACTCTTGTAAGGACAGGAGTGTAGTTTTCATTCTTCAATTTCATCAATGTATTTAATTAGTTTATCGGTAAAACTGGAGTAGTCTGTTGATTGAATTAATTCAGCGAAACAATTTGAATTTGTTACAACTTCAATTAGTCCATCAAAAATTTGTGAAAATATTTTTCTTGTATCGTTATTGACACCAATAAGAATTACCATTTGAATTTCTTTATTGTCCCATAGAATTGGCTCTTGAAAGAGTGCAATGGAAATAAAACTCTTTCTCGCATTGTTTCCTAAAGAATGTGGTACAGCTACATTTTGAAAAGCGGTACTAGACATTTTTTCTCTTGCGAAAACATCATCAATAAAACAATCATCAGCGAAATTATTATCGATTGCATTTCTACATAGTTTTTCGATGATACGATTTTTATCATTTAAATGAATGTTTGAATAAAACAATTTTTCATTGAATAAATCAAGGATAGTTGATTTCAATTCACGATTATTCTTTTCAGCAATTAGCTTGTTTATTTTATTTTGAATTTTAGTAATATCTTTTTCAGTTAAAAAAGGATTAATAATAACAGAAGGCAAGCTAAAAGGAATTTCAACTGTCGAAATAATCAAATCGGCATGTACAAAATTGGGATTGTAGTTGTTGATAGATAATGCATATTTAATATTAATTTTATCATTGAATTTTTGTGAAATTTTATCAAGTGTTTTTTTGTGGATACTATAATAATCAGCATATAAAAAGAGAATAGAAATCTTATTTTTAGATTGCACATTATTTTCAAAATATGATCCAATATGAAAAGAAATAAATGCAATTTCATCTTCAGAAAGAATAACAGAATAACGTTCTTTAAACTGTTGTGCAATGAATACTGCGATATCATAAATAAGAGGATAAGTTGCTTTTATTTTGGCAGTAAGAGGATTCTTTGTGGAGTAATTATTCTCTATTCGATTAAATAAGTTTTTGACATGAATTGTAAATTTACATATAAAATCTTCTGAGAATGAATCTAATAAATAACAGTCTTCAACACTATGAATTAAATCATGAGCTATATCAATGTATTTCTTTTCGATATATTGATGAATGTTGGCTTCGGATACTAAAGAGTAATCAATGATTGTCGTGTTGTTATCAATGATAAGAATTAAGTTATATAATTCAGAATTATTCATTTCGATTTGATATTTTGATTGAATGTATTCTTTAATTTCAGTGGCAACATCAAATTGTGGTGTATGCATTAATGAACTGAGATCATCATCGTCACAAAGCATACAATTATTTCTAATACGGTCAATCATAACAACAAGATGGAGAGCAGTATTGTTTAAGGTGTAATCATTTACGAAGATGTTCTTTCGTGTAAAAATTTCTAATAAGTCTTTGCGAAAATCCCAAAAATGATAGTGGAATGTTAGCAAGCGAATTTCATTTTTTAGAATAAAATTATCATAACTATCTGAAGAAATAAGCGAACTCATTAGTTTTCTTTTTTCTTTTTCTGTACCTAACAAAGTAACGATATTTTTATTCTTTACTATTTCTAAATGAAATGATGACAAAGCTTTAGAGAGAGTTCTGATATCGCTATTAATTGTCGATTCAGAAACAAAAATATCTTCTGCAAGTTCATAAATATCTAGACCTTCTTTTTCAGAAATTAAGCGCTGAATTATATAATTTTGTCTTGTCTTAGGAGTTTCGATTTTCTGTTTGTTTACGGTTTCTTTATAAATAACATACAAATCAGAATTCAAATGATATCCTTTGTTTGTGGAATAGATCAAATTATCATTTTCAAACATGCTGTTTAATTGATTTACATATTTGCGAACTTGACGGGTGCTGATTTTTAAGACTTGAGAGAGTTCATTGGATTGAACATCACGCTCAAAGTTATGCCATAAATGATCGAGCAAGATTGATATTTTATCTTCCATGATAAGTTCCTTTCTATTTATTATTATGGGTTTATAGTCGATTACAATATAATCTTAGCTTGTAATACTGGGGTGAACAAATTTAAATAGTTCCACCTACTAGGAACAATATAAGTTTGTTTTAAGAAAAAATATATTGAATAATTGGGTTGTAGAAAAAGAAAGGAGAAAATAATGAAATTTAAAAATGTCTTACTTGTATGTGGTACAGGGGCTTCGAGTGGCTTCATGGCTAAAAACATTCGTGTAGCAGCAAAAGAAAAAGGCTATGACATTAGTGTTAAAGCACGCGGAGATGCAGAGGTAGAAGATTTTATTGAAGAGATTGATCTACTATTAGTTGGTCCTCATTTACAGTATATGTTAAATGATTTAGAAGGAATTGCAAATCCTTATCATGTTCCTGTCAAAATTATTCCTAAAGATGCCTATGGATCTTTAGATGGGGTAGCAGTATTAGAGTTTATGGAAGAAATAGAATAAAAGGGGAAAAATATGAAAAAAATAATGGACTGGATGACAAACAAATTTGCACCAGTAATGAATAAGTTAGCACGTAACCCATGGATTGCATCAGTGCAAGAAGCAATCTTAACAGCGATGCCAGTTATCTTAATTGGATCATTCGCAACCGTATTTAATATTTTAAGAGATTTTATTCCAAGTATGCCGGATTTATCAATGGTGAGTCAATTCTCATTTGGACTACTCTCATTGTTCTTAGCGTACTTAGTGCCAGAAAAAATAATGGAAAAGAAGAAACATAAAAAGACTGCAAAACAAGCGGGACTTGCGGGAATTGCATTATTCCTAATGGTATGCTCACCAGTTTTTGATGAAGCTGGGAATATTGTGATTCAAGCTTGGCAATTAGGCAATGGGGGCATGATTGCAGCGCTAGTTTCAGGAGTTTTTGTTGGAGCGGTAATGAATCAGTTCGCAAAACACTCATTCTTTAAAGAAGATTCTGCAATGCCAGATTTTATAACTGTTTGGTTTGATACATTAATTCCAATCACGTTAATAATTGTTGTGGGATGGATATTGGTATTCCAAATGCAAGTAAATATGTTTGATATGATTACAAGTTTATTTTCACCATTAATGAGTATCGGACAATCTTTCTGGGGATTTGTACTTTTGAATTTTATTGGCTATGCTTTCTTATATACATTTGGTATCTCTACTTGGGTTATTTATCCAATTACATCAGCTATTTGTATGCAAGGGTTGGCAGCTAATCAAGCAGCAGTTGCAGCAGGACTTGCACCTGTAATGATACACACAAGTGAAGCAACAAATTTATTCTTATTAGGTGGTGGCGGTTGTACACTGGCTTTAGGCATTATGTTATTAATCGCTAAATCAAAACGTTTAAGAGTAATGGGAAAGGCAAGTATTGTCCCTTCGCTCTGTAATATTAATGAACCGTTAGTGTTTGGAGCGCCAATCGCATTTAATCCAATTCTCATGGTTCCAATGTGGATTATTGGATTAGTAGGTCCAATGCTTACATACTGGGTATTACAATTTGGACTCGTTCCAATTCCTGCACAAACATTTGGATTCTGGTACTTACCATTCCCATTTGTTGCGTATGGTGTTACCCAAAGTATTGCCGGCGTTATTTTCTCACTAGCAATGTTTGCGTTATCTTGGGTTATTTACTATCCGTTTTTCAAAGTATATGATAAACAATGTGTAGAGGAAGAAGCAAAAAAAGAAAAGATAGGTGGTTAAAGAATGGCTAATATTACAAATGAGGAGTTAAATAATGCAGCGATGCAAATTATACTGCATGCTGGGAATTGTCGAAATTTATTAAATGAAGCGCTGTTGCTTTTAGAAGATGAAGAAAATAATGAGTTGGTTGATAGTAAAATGAAAGAAGCAAAAAAAGAAATAACTGAGGCGCACAAAGTACAAACAAACATGATACAGGCTACGATAGAGGATGATCAATTGAATTCAACCTTATTATTTAGTCATGCACAAGATACTTTGATGACAATTTACTCCGAGTTAAATATTGCTGGGCATATCATCCGTTTATTTAAAAAGATGAATGAGAGGAAATAAAATGGAATCTAAAATAACAGGGTTTCCAAAAGACTTTTTATGGGGTGGTGCGATTGCAGCAAACCAAGCAGAAGGTGCATGGAATGTTGATGGAAAAGGACCGTCTATGGCGGATATTGAAATCTTACCTGAGCAATATTCAAGAACTTCTGTTGTTGGATTTAAGCATACAAAAGAAGAAATAGAAAATGCATTGAAGGATGATAAAGGATTTTATCCAAGAAGAAGTGCAATAGATTTCTATCACACATATAAAGAAGATTTAAAACTAATGGCAGAGATGGGATTCAAGTGTTTTAGAACATCGTTTAATTGGGGGCGAATATTTCCTACTGGGGAAGAAACAGAACCAAATGAAGCTGGTTTAAAATTCTATGATGACATGATTGATACGATGATTGAATTGGGAATAGAGCCAATAATGACGGTTAGTCATTATGAAATGCCAATTCATTTAGTTACAAAATATAATGGGTTCTTAAGTAAAAAAGTAGAAGATGCGTTTGTAAAACTTTGTGAGACATTATTTAAACGATACTCGGGCAAAGTAAAGTATTGGATTTTGATAAATCAAATTAATTCTTTGGGTGGTTGGGGAGAATTTTCATCATTAGGTTTACTGGAAGGTTATACTAAAAGTGATGTTTATCAAGCAACCCATCATCAATTTGTAGCGTGTGCAAGAGCTACAAAGATTGCACATGAAATAAACAAAGAGATGAAAATAGGAATGATGTTAGGTGATGATACTCGCTATCCAGCAACATGTAAAGCGGAAGATGTTTTTAAAACAACACAAACAAATCAAATGTCACAATATTTCTATTCAGATGTTTTATTACGTGGAGAGTATCCAGGATATGCAATCCGTTATTTTAATGATAATGGTATAACTATAGAAATATCAGAAGAAGAGAAAAAACTCCTTAAGGAAAACACAGCCGATTATCTTTCATTTTCATACTATTTTACACGCACTTGTAGTAACGATGAAGATGCACCAATAGATAATCCGTATTTAGAAAAATCAATTTGGGGATGGGCAATTGATCCACTAGGATTTAGAAATTCATTAAATCAATATTGGGATCGATACCAAGTGCCAATGTTTATTGCCGAAAATGGTTTAGGCGCACTTGATGAAGTTGTGGATGGAAAAATACATGATGATTATCGTATTGCCTACCTTGAAGGAAATGTAAAAGCAATGAAAGAAGCGATAAAAGATGGTGTTCAAGTCTTTGGGTATGCTTCATGGGGTCCAATTGATATTATTAGTTGTTCACAAGGTGAAATGAGTAAACGATATGGATATATTTATGTCGATATTGATGATCGTGGAAAAGGAACAGCAAAACGTCTTAAAAAAGATAGTTTCTATTGGTATAAAAAAGTAATCGAAACCAATGGTGATAATCTCTAAATAAATGAGATGGATAGTAGAAAATATCCATCTTTTTTAATGGAAATCAGTATTGATAACATAAACAAAAGCATCATTATAAGGACAGAGTATTTATAATGTAAGAATTTGCAATGAATTGTAAAGTTTTACATTTTATTCTTGACTTTTAGTTTGAATCATCATAAACTAAGTTACATCGAAGAGAAAGAGTAGTACTTTGTTGGAAACTTTAGTAGAGAGCCCAGTTAGGTGAAAGTGGGAATGAGGAAGACAAACGAAACGAGCTTTTGAGATTCATCGTATGTTAGTAAGATGGATGTGAGCCTGCATTAAAGGAAAGCGATCTAGTTTTTTAATGACGACTAGATAATCAGAGTGGTACCGCGGAAATTTTTCGTCTCTATATGTTTAATATAGAGGCGTTTTTTATTTATTAGGGTTTGGAGGATAGAAGAATGATTTTAAGAAAAATGCGGTGGGATGAACGACGATGTAGTTCAACCATCATGATGTAAAGAAAATAAAATAAGAAAATAAATGAGGAGAAAGAAAATGAAAAAATTAGGATTAATATGTTTAGCGATGTTCCTTTTAGTGGGATGTTCAAGTAAACCAGCAACACCAACTGCATCAACAGATCCAAGTGCTACTCCAGTAACAACAGATGAAGCTGCATGGGATTCAACATTGATTCAAGACAATATAATTTCGATTGGAGTGTCACCAGATTATCCGCCATATGAATCACTAGATACAACAAATAAAATCGTTGGGTTTGATGTAGATTTCATGAATTTGATTTTAGAAACAATCAACAAAGATGGTGGCAACTATTCAATTGAATGGGTACAAATGGATTTCTCTACAATTATCTCAGCTATCCAAATGGAACAAGTTGATTTAGGGGTATCAGGATTCACATATGATTCAGAACGTGATGTATTATTTTCTACACCTTATACAGAAAGTGCTGCAGTTGTTGTAGTAAATCCCAATAGTGATATTAAAACACTTGAAGATTTAAATGGTAAAGTACTTGCGGCTCAACTAGGTTCAACAGGTGAAGTTGCGGCTAAGAATGTTGAAGGTGCTGAAGTGAATAGTATTGCGAATGTAAATATTATGATGGAATCATTGAAAAATAATGCTTATGATGCGGTAATCATTGATAAACCGGTTGCGGAAAACTATGTTAAGAATGCAGGGTTTGTGATGTTAGAAGAACCAATTCAAGATGATGATACATACATTATTGCGAAAACAGGGAATACAGTTTTAATGGATAAGATTAACAGTGTAATTGAAGAAGTTAAACAATCAGATGCTTATAAAGCTCTATTAGAAAAGTGGGAACTAAACTAGAATGAATATTCAAGACATGCTTACAATTGAGAATGTTGGATATTTATTAAATGGGGCGAAGATGTCTTTGTTCATTGCGTTACTTTCATTCACATTTGGAACAATGCTAGGTGTAGTGGGTGCGGCGATGAAGATATCCAAAAATAAACTCTTACAATGGATTGCGAAAATCTATGTTGATTTCATTCGTGGAACACCGATGCTACTTCAAATTTTATTCTTATATCTAGGATTCCCACTTATCTATAAAGCGATTACAGGTAGCTTTATACGTGTTAATCCATACTTTGTTGGAATCATTGCGATTAGTATCAATAGTGGTGCATATACAACTGAATTAATTCGTGGAGGAATTCAATCTATCGATAAAGGACAATGGGAAGCGTGTCAAACTTTAGGGTTACCTTATGGGTTAACGATGCGTAAGATTATCTTGCCACAGGCTTTTAAAAATATATTACCACCACTTGTTTCAGAGTTTATTGTATTGATTAAGGATTCATGTTTAATTTCGTGTATTGGAGCTGTAGAGCTTTTGCAAAGTGCACAAATATTAGGAGCACGTTATTACAATTATGTTGTTTTCCTAGTTGCAGCTTCGATAATCTATTTGGTGATGACGAGCTTTGTATCCTTCTTGGCGAATCGATTAGAAAAGAGGTTAGCAGCTCATGATTAAGGCGACGAATTTAGTTAAATCATTTGGCAAACTCCATGCGTTAAATGGGGTGTCTGTTGAAATAAAAAAAGGTGAGATTGTTTGTTTGATTGGACCTAGCGGAAGTGGGAAAAGTACGCTGCTAAGAGCAATCAAGGGACTTGAACAGATTGACTCAGGTGAAATATTTATTGATGGAGAGAAGTTTGATAAAAAGAATGTTGCGCAACAAAATAAAACAGGATTTGTTTTCCAACATTTCAATCTATTCCCACATTTATCGGTGCTTGATAACTTAACCTTGGCACCTATTGAGATATTAAAGATGTCGAAAGAACAGGCGGTTATTTTGGCGAAAGATTTACTCGTAAAAGTAGGTCTTGAAGATAAGGTGAATGCCTTTCCTAATCAATTATCTGGTGGTCAAAAACAACGGGTAGCCATTGCGCGTTCATTAGCGATGAATCCTGAATTTATGTTGTTTGATGAACCGACATCAGCCCTTGATCCGGAGATGGTTTGTGAAGTTTTAAAAGTAATGCAAGATTTAGCCGAACAAGGAATGAGTATGATAGTTGTAACTCATGAAATGGGCTTTGCGAAGAAACTTGCGTCACGTATCTTATTCTTGGAAGAAGGAAAGATTGTGGAAGAAGGAACACCGAAAGAATTTTTCGAAAATCCAAAAACAGATCGGGCAAAAGAATTTCTTGAAAAGATTACATATTTGCAATAAAAAAACTGTGCGGATGAAGAATTTACTTCAAAGCACAGTTTTCTTTAGTTATTAATCATCAATCTTCCAGCTAATTATATCACCAGTATTCGCATCGATTTTGACATCGTATTGATTATTGTTTAAATAGATTTCAACATCATAAACAATTTGGTTTTTCTCATCATCCAGTTCGTATTTCGTAATAATTGCATTGGGTTCTTTTTCAAGGACAATTTTGCTAACATCATCAGTAGTTAAAGAGACTGCATAATCTAAGCCGTTTAAATCAACGGTAGCGCTAGTTGTTCCATCATATGGTGTAGCAGCACTAGTGGCATCGGAACTTGGAGAAGGATTTTTAGTTGGAATTGTCGTATTTGCGGGAGGGGTGTTTATCTTAGATGTACAACCAGCAAGTAACAAAACTGACGAAAAGAATATCAATAATTTTTTCATACTATATCCTCCTTTCTACTTAGATTTTAGAAGAGAATTAAAGTTGAATCAACTAATGCGCTTTTTATTTTTGGTGGGGATGCACAGATAGCTTGGGGCGAAATGATTTACCTAATATAATAGATATGCGCAAAATGAGGAAGCGATGTTAGCGGCAATTCATATATAATCCTATAAAAATATAAGAAAAGGCCGAATTTAATTGACAACTAAGCACTTTATAAGTATAATTACAACGTTATCAATATACCATAGACAGCAACGGCCAAGCGCTTAATCAAGTTGCCGAGGTAGAAAGATTCTTACTTATATAAAGTATACTTTCAAACCCATGCTGTCTTTACACATGGGTTTTATTTATATATGCGTATATTGGGACGTTAAAGATGGAGGTGTCGCAATGAGACAAACGGTATTAGAAGCTAAACAAGCCGTAGTTGCTGAAATTCAAGACAAACTTAAGAGTTCTGCTTCTACAGTTGTGGTTGAGTATCGTGGGTTAAGTGTTGCAGAAGTCACTGAATTAAGACGTGAATTACGTAAAGAGAATGTAGAATTCAAAATTTACAAAAACTCAATGTCTACTCGTGCAGCAGAAGCTGAAGGGTTCAATGATCTTGTACAACATTTAACAGGGCCAAATGCTATCGCATTCAGTAGTGAAGATGCAGTTGCGCCAAGCCGTGTTTTAGCTAAATTTGCTAAAAAACACGAAGCATTAGTTCTTAAGAGCGGAATCGTTGAAGGAAATGTAGTAGACGTTAATGTACTTAAAGAACTATCAGTCTTACCTAACAGAGAAGGAATGCTTTCAATGTTATTAAGCTGCTTACAATCACCAGTTCGTTCATTTGCTTGCGTAGTTAAAGCTGTCGCAGATGCAAAAGAAGCAAACGGTGGTGTAGCACCTGTAGTTGAAACTACAAATGAAGAAACAGTTGAAGCTGCGGCTACAACTGTAGAAACAGCTGAAACACCAGTTGTTGAAGAAGCTGCTGCTCAAACTGAAGCAGCTGCAGAATAGTCCATAAGGAGGAATAATAAAATGGCAAAATTATCACATGAAGATATCCTAGCTTACTTAGAAGGAGCTACAATTCTTGAACTAAATGATTTAGTAAAAGCAATCGAAGAAAAATTCGGAGTTACTGCTGCTGCTCCTGTTGCTGTTGCTGCAGTTGCAGAAACAGCTGACGCTGCACCTACTTCAGTATCTGTAGTACTTGAAGCTGCTGGAGATAGCAAAGTTGGAGTTATTAAAGTAGTTCGTGAAATCACTGGTTTAGGCTTAGTTGATGCTAAGAAATTAGTTGATGGAGCACCAAGCGCAATCAAAGAAAATATTTCTGTTGATGAAGCTGAAGAAATCAAAAAGAAACTTATGGAAGCTGGAGCTACAGTAGTAATTAAATAGTTCCATTCTTAAGTTATCATTGGTTAATAACCGCCTAAAGAAAGGATGCGAACTATGAGTCATTACTTTACTGATAATCGCAATCTAGAAGAAAACCGGAAAGAAATTCCTTTCCGGTTTTTGGGCGTTTATTATACCTTTATCACAGACAACGGTGTATTCAGTAAATCCGAAGTGGACTTTGGTACTTGGGTTTTGCTGAAGACAATTTGTAAAGAAAACCTAGGGACAAGGATGCTTGATCTAGGCTGTGGTTACGGTGTGGTTGGAGTTGTATGTAAAAAGCAATTTCCAGAACTTGATATTTTAAGTGTGGACGTTAATCCTAGGGCAGTTGAACTAGCAAAATTGAATGCGGAAAAGAATCAAGTTCAAATCAATGTGGATGAATCAGACTGTTATTCAAATGTGACAGGCACATTCACAAGTATCGTAACAAATCCCCCAATTAGAGCAGGGAAACAAGTAATCTATAAAATGTTTGAAGAAGCATTTGATTTTCTTGATGTAAATGGTGTTTTGTGGATAGTCATTCGCAAACAACAAGGAGCACCAAGTGCAAAGAAAAAGATTGAAGAAATCTTTGGAAACTGCGAAATTGTGGAAAAAGAAAAAGGGTATTACATTTTGAAAGCCATCAAAAACAATTGACAGATTGACAAAATGATGGTAGTATAGTAAATTGCAAAAAAGTCTAAATTGAAAATAGGGTTAATGCGCCCTTTTAGACGTTATGAAGGTGCATTGAAAGGATGGCGTACATGGAAAAAAAGCAAACTTACCGTATTTTAGAACTAGGTAAAAAGGCAAGTCGTCGCGATTATTCAAAAGTTAGTGGTGAGTTAAATTTACCAGACTTAGTTGAGATTCAAACGGCTTCATTTGACTGGTTCAAACGTGAAGGAATCAAGGAAGTATTTGATGATATTTATCCTATTTCTAACTATGGAGGAAATATACAACTCCGTTTTGTTGGGTATGAATTTGGAGAACCTAAGTATTCTCTTAATGAATGCAAATATCGTGAAACAAACTACGCAGCCCCTTTAAAAGGAAAAATGGAATTGGAAATGGTGGACCCAGAAACTGGGGAAGTTCTTACTAAGAATGAAGAAGTATTCTTAGGTGAATTCCCACTTATGACTGATACAGGAACATTCATTATTAATGGTGCTGAACGTGTAATCGTATCTCAAATCGTTCGTTCTCCAGGAGCATATTTCGATATCGTTTCTGAAGACAAAACAGGACGTGACACATATCAATGTGAATTAATCCCAAGTCGTGGTACTTGGTTAGAGTTTATGTCAGACAGTAAAAAAGTGGCTCTTGGAAGAATCATCAATATGTCTGTTGACCGTAAACGTAAAATTCTATCAACCATCCTATTTAAAGCAGTGGGGTTATCTTTAGATCTTCAAAGTGGTGAAGATGCATTTGATACGGCTGAAATTAAAAAATTCTTGAAAGCATTAGGTCTAGAAGTTTTTGATGATGTAATTGTCGATGGAGAACCTAGAGAATTTTTAAATCTTTATATGTTACTTTATACTTCAATTTTTGGTAACTATGAAGAAATTAAGAATACCCTTGCTGCTGATAAAATTAAAACTACGCATGAATCATTATTAAATATTTATGAAAATCAACGTTCTGATGAAGTTCCAACATTAGATGGATCTATCACTCTCATGAATGCGAAGTTCTTTGATCATCGCCGTTATGATTTAACCAAAGCTGGACGTTATAAACTAAATAAGAAATTAAGTATTCTTGATCGTATGGAATCAGCAATTCTTAAAGAAGATATAATTAGTGCTACAGGTGAAGTTTTATATAAAAAAGGCACATTTATCACAAAAACTGAAAGAAATGCATTGAAAGAAGAAATTGCGAAAGGTATTCACATGAAAGCAGTTCCTTTCAACCATAAATTCTCTCATCCAGATATAGAAACAGTTCCTTCAAGTTGGACTACTTCTTTAGTTGGTCGTATTCTTGCGACTGATTTAGAAGGTAAAAAAGTTAACCTTGAAAGAGGTACTGTATTAACAGCAACAGATATTAAAGAAATTGCGAAAGAATTTACAGATATTAGCATTTATACAGGTATAATTGCACAACCTGTAAAACTTACTAAAGACAATGTAAATAGTGTACTTAACTATGGACAACGTTTCTTTGTAATTGGACGTTTAACAGAAAACGATCAAGACCTTGAAGGTAGTGAAGGTTTAATGATTGAACGTTATATTGCAGATGAAGCTGTTTATCCACTTTCTACTGAAAATAGTGAAGTTGTATGTGCTATGGCAAAAGATAAGCATGAAATCACTGCGTGGTTAGTTGGTTCGGCTGTTCAAACCATTCAAGTTGCTCCAATGAGTGATCCTGATCATTCAGTAAAAGTAATGGGCACAGATCCACTAAACAACAAAAAGACAATCACAATTTCAGATATGATGGCATTCTATAGCTATCAATTAAATATGTTAGATAGTATTGGTTCAGTAGATGATATTGACCAATTAGGAAATCGTCGTATCCGTACGGTGGGTGAATTAATTCAAAACCAATTCCGTATTGGATTATCTCGTATGGAAAGAGTTGTTAAGGAAAGAATGTCAATCGCAGAGATTTCTGGATTAACACCAAAACAACTTACAAATATTCGTCCATTAACTGCAGCGATTAAAGAGTTCTTCTCAAGTTCTCAATTATCACAATTCATGGACCAACAAAATCCTCTTGCAGAACTTACAAATAAACGTCGTATTTCTGCGTTAGGCCCAGGTGGATTAACACGTGAACGTGCCGGTTTTGAAGTACGTGACGTTCATAACTCTCACTATGGTCGTATTTGTCCAATTGAAACACCAGAAGGACCAAATATCGGTTTGATTTCAAACTTAACAACATATGCTCGTATTAATGAATATGGATTCATCCAAACTCCTTACCGTCTTGTTAAAGAAGGTGGAATTGTTACTGATGAAGTAGTTTATTTATCAGCTGATGAAGAAAATGACTATATTATTGCTCAAGCCAATGAAGTTGTTGATGGAACACTTCATGGTGATCAAATCGTTGCTCGTAAAGCGGGAGAAACTGTCATGGTTGATATCGAAGATATCGAATTAGCCGACGTTTCGCCAAAACAAATCGTATCAGTGGCTACTGCATGTATTCCGTTCTTGGAAAATGATGATGCTTCTCGTGCTCTAATGGGTGCAAACATGCAACGTCAAGCAGTACCTCTATTAAATCCTCATTCACCATATGTAGGTACAGGTATCGAACACCGTATCGCAGCTGACTCAGGTTCTGCATGCGTATCAACAGGTGATGGTATCGTTACATATTGTGATGCACAAAAAATCGTTGTAAGTGAAAAAGATGGTGAGAAAGTTTATGAACTTCAAAAATTCCGTCGTTCAAATGCAGGTACATGTATTAACCAACGCCCAATCGTAAGAACAGGTGAAACAGTTAATCGTGGAGATATCTTAGCAGATGGTCCATCTATGCAAGATGGTGAATTAGCACTTGGACAAAACGTTACTATCGCATTCATGACATGGCATGGTTACAACTATGAAGATGCAATCATTATGTCTGAAAGAATGGTTAAAGATGATGTTTATACATCAATTCATATTGAAGAATATGACATTGAATGTCGTGAAACAAAACTTGGACCTGAAGAAATTACACGCGATATTCCTAACGTATCTGAAAATGCATGCCGTCATTTAAATGAACGTGGTATTGTTATGGTAGGTGCGGAAGTTAAAGAAGGCGATATCCTTGTAGGTAAAGTTACGCCTAAAGGACAAAGCGAAGTATCACCAGAAGAAAAATTATTATTAGCAATCTTCGGAGAAAAATCTCGTGAAGTTCGTGATAACTCATTAAAAGTTCCTCATGGTGGGGCAGGTATTGTACATTCAGTACGTGTATTCAAACGTAGTGAAGGTCATGAACTACCTCCAGGAGTTAATGAAGTAGTTAAAATTTATATCGTTCAAAAACGTAAAATCTCTGAAGGAGATAAGATGGCAGGACGTCATGGTAACAAAGGGGTTATCTCTAAAATCCTTCCTGCTGAAGATATGCCATACTTACCAGATGGTACTCCAGTTGATATCATGTTGAATCCATTCGGGGTTCCTTCACGTATGAATATTGGACAAGTATTAGAAATTCACTTAGGATTTGCAGCTAAAAAATTAGGTGTTAAATTCGCAACACCAGTATTTGATGGTATTAGTAATGAAGAACTAAAATCAATTATGGAAGAAGCTGAATGCACATCAGATGGTAAACAAGTTCTATACGATGGAAGAACTGGTGACTCATACGATGAACGTATCTCTGTTGGGGTAATGTATATGATTAAACTTGCCCACATGGTTGACGATAAGTTACATGCTCGTGCTACTGGACCATATAGTTTAGTTACACAACAACCATTAGGTGGTAAAGCACAAAATGGTGGACAAAGATTTGGAGAAATGGAAGTTTGGGCACTTGAAGCTTATGGTGCTGCGCATACATTACAAGAAATCTTAACGGTTAAGTCAGATGATATTAATGGTCGTACTAAAACATATGAATCAATTATTAATGGTAGGGAACTTCCAGAACCTGGTATTCCTGAATCATTCCGTGTATTAAAACATGAGTTCCAAGCTTTAGCAATTGACGTTAGAATGTTAGACGAAAATGGCTCTGAAGTAGATATTAAGAAAATGGAACAAGAAGAAATAGATGAGTCTGTTGGAATCGAAAATATGGTAGCTGATACTGAGGGATTAACAATCAAAGATGGTATCGAAGAGGAAATCCCAGAAGCTGCTGAAGTCGGTTTTGATATGGACGAATTGGACTAGGAGGAATGCAAATGACAGGAATTAACAAATTTTCAGCAATTCAAGTTGGATTGGCATCTCCTGAGAGAATCTTAGAATGGTCTCATGGTGAAGTTAAAAAACCAGAAACAATTAACTATCGTTCTCAAAAACCAGAACGTGACGGATTATTCTGTGAAAGAATTTTCGGTCCATCAAAAGACTGGGAATGTTATTGTGGTAAATATAAGAAAGTAAGATATAAAGGTGTAGTCTGCGACCGTTGTGGCGTAGAAATTACAAAATCAACAGTACGTCGTGAAAGAATGGGTCACATTCAATTAGCGGCTCCTGTTGCACATATCTGGTACTTACGTGGAATTCCTTCACGTATGAGTTTACTTCTTAATATCACTCCAAAACAATTAGAAGAAGTTGTATATTTCGTATCATGGGTTGTTACTGATCCAGGAGATACAAAACTAGATTACAAACAAGTTATTTCTGAACGTGAATATCGTGAAAGTACTGCACTTTATGGGCCTGGTTCATTTAAAGCTCAAACAGGTGCTGAAGCAATTGAAACATTACTTCAACAAGTTAAGTTAGAACCTGAACATAAAATGGTACTTGCAGAACTTGAAGGTGCTACAGGTGATAAACGTAAGAAATTAATTAAGCGTTTAGAAACTATTAATGCATTTTTAACATCAAACAATAAACCTGAATGGATGGTATTAACTGTATTACCAGTAATTCCACCAGATTTACGTCCGATGTTACAACTTGATGGTGGACGTTTTGCTACAAGTGATTTGAATGATTTATATCGTCGTGTTATTACTCGTAATAACCGTTTAAAGAAATTATTAGAACTTGGAACTCCTGCGATTATCGTACAAAACGAAAAACGTATGTTACAAGAAGCAGTTGACGCATTAATTGATAATGGTCGTCGTAGTAAACCAATTACTGGAGCTGGTGGACGTGCATTAAAATCACTTTCTCATAGCTTAAAAGGTAAACAAGGACGTTTCCGTCAAAACTTATTAGGTAAGCGTGTTGACTATTCTGGACGTTCAGTTATCGCGGTTGGACCAGATTTGAAAATGTATCAATGTGGTATTCCACGTGAAATGGCTATTCAATTATTTAAACCATTCGTTATTAACGAAATCGTTAATCAAGGAATTGCAGGAACTCGTAAGACTGCAGAAAAACTAATTGATCGTCAAGATGCTCGTGCTTGGGATGTGGTTGAAGAAGTTATTACGAATCACCCAGTATTCCTTAACCGTGCACCGACACTTCACCGTTTAGGTATTCAAGCGTTCATGCCAAAACTTGTAGAAGGACGTGCAATTCGTCTTCATCCATTAGTATGTACAGCATTTAATGCTGACTTCGATGGTGACCAAATGGCTGTCCATTTACCATTAAGTGAAGAGGCTCGTGCTGAAGCAGAAATCTTGATGCTAGGTTCAAACAATATCCTAGGGCCTAAAGATGGAAAACCAATCGTTACACCATCACAAGATATGGTGCTTGGTAACTTCTACCTTAACATGGAAGAAACAGCAGAAGAATTCTATAAAAAAGCAGATTTAATTGAAACAATGGGTGATGTTGAACTTGCGAAAATATGGAGATCATATGGTGATAATGAAGGTCATGTTTTCAAAAACATGAATGAAGTATTAATGGCCTATGATAATAAAGTTGTACACTTACATACACGTATTGCGATTCCAGGAAAATCATTAAACAAAGATGCATTCACTGAAACACAAAAGAATTCATATTTGATTACTACAGTAGGTAAAATAATTTTCAATAATATTTTCCCTAATGATTTCCCTTATATTAATAGAGTTACAAAAGCTACATTACAAGCTACACCAGAATCTGACTTCTTACCTATGGGTTCAAATATTAAGGAAGAAATTAAAACTCGTCCTTTAAATCCTGAATTCAAGAAAAAAGATTTAAGTAATGTAATCGCTGAAGTATTTAATCGTTATCGGACAGAGGGATCTGCGGATATCCTTGATAAGATTAAAGACATGGGATTCAAATATTCTACAGTTGCTGGTATGACTGTATCACTAGCTGATATTAACGTTGCACCAGACAAACAAAAATTCGTTGATGAAGGTAAACACCAATCTGCAATCCTTCAAAATTTATTGAAACGTGGACGTTTAACTCCAGCAGAATGGGAAAGACACTTCTCTAAATTATGGGCTGATATCAAAGATGAAATCGGACGTAAAGTTATGGAAAGTCTACCTCGTATGAATCCAATCAACATGATGGCTGTATCAGGTGCTCGTGGTAATGCGTCTCACTTTACACAGCTTGCAGGTATGCGTGGATTAATGGCTCGTCCAACACAATCAAAATCAAAGAAAGAATATCAACCATCAATTATTGAGGTTCCTATCTATTCTTGTTTCCGTGAAGGATTAAACGTATCAGAATTCTTTATTTCTACCCATGGGGTTCGTAAAGGATTAACAGATACTGCCTTAAAAACTGCCGAATCAGGATACTTGACACGTCGTCTAGTTGACGTTGCACAAGATGTAATTGTCAATGAAGAAGACTGTGGTACAGATCGTGGTTATTTAGTTGAAACAATTGTCGATCGTAAAAATAATTCTATCATCGAAGGACTTTATGATCGTTTAGTTGGACGTTATGCAAAAGATGCAATCGTTGATCCTAAGACAAAAGAAGTAATTGTTGAAGCTGAAGAATTTATTGATGAATCACTTGCACAAAAAATTGTTGATGCAGGTGTTGAAAAAGCATATATCCGTAATACATTTACATGTTTAAGCACAACTGGTGTTTGTCGTAAATGTTATGGACGTAACATGGCAACAGGTAAACTTGTTGAAAATGGTGAAGCTATTGGTATCATGGCTGCCCAATCTATTGGGGAACCAGGTACACAGTTAACAATGCGTACTTTCCATACTGGAGGGGTTGCATCAGGTAACGACGGAGATATCACTCAAGGGTTACCACGTGTTGAAGAACTATTTGAAGCACGTTGCCCTAAACACGTTGCAGTTTTAGCTAAAATTGATGGTGAAATCACTGAAATCACTGAACTTGAAGGCGGAACTGGAATGAGAATCGTTGTAACAAACGAAAAAGAAAGTATTGAACATAAATGTGACTTAACTCAAAATATTCGTTCTTGGATGAAAGTTGGAACTGAAGTTAAAGCGGGAGATAAGCTAACTGAAGGACAAGTTAATCCAAAAGAATTACTTGAAGTTGCCGGTGTACAAGAAGTTCAAAAATATATCCTTAAAGAAGTTAAAAAAGTTTATGCTTCTCAAGGTATCGATATTTCAGATAAACATATCGAAGTTATGATTCGCCAAATGATGAAGAAAGTTGTAATTATTGATGGTGGAGACACTGGACTTACAACTGGACAAACACTAAGCTTACAACGTATGACAGATATTAATACAGGTGTATTATTATCAGGCAAACGTCCAGCTAAATTTGGACCTACATTATTAGGTATTTCAAAGGCTTCAGTAGAAACAGATTCATTCTTATCAGCTGCATCATTCCAAGAAACTACAAAAGTTCTTACAGAAGCTGCAATCAAAGGTAAGATTGATAAACTAAAAGGATTAAAAGAAAATGTTATCATTGGTAAGTTAATCCCAGCAGGAACAGGATCTGATTTTGAAAGAGAAAGTACTACGCGCATTATTGAAAGAGCAAGTGAGTTACGTATCGAACGTGAACTTATGAATGCTGAAGCAAATGATGATGAATTACTTCCAAAAGAAGTTATCTCTACAGCACAAGATGTTGAAGATGAAGATGAAATTGAAGAAGTAGTAGTCGTTGATGAAGAAATAACTGAAGAATAAAAAGAAGCAGATCACTTATTAGGTGGTCTGCTTTTTACATGTTAAAGTGAATTTATTGTAGATGCAATACAAGTTAATAATCATTTAAGTAAGATTAAGAAATTACTTAAGCGTAATTATACCTTGAAAAGTGATAATTATAACACTTTGCTGGAATACATTTCTAACATGTGATACGTTTTAAAAAAGGAGAGGGTTATATGAAAAGAATAATTAGACTTTTATTAGTTTTTGCATTTATTACAATTTCTATATTACCGTTATCAGCTGAATTAGAAAGAGGCGCAATTTATCAAAATCTTTTAAAACGATATTGTAATAATTTTTCAGGAGATAGAATAATTGAAGTGTATGCGGACATTGAAGTTTATTCCGGAGGAACATTGCAAGGAAGAAAAGAAATACCAGATATTTGGGTGGCTCATATGGATTGTTATGATATCTATTATGAAAATGGATATTGGATAAATTAATGATGAAAAAAATTATTGCTGTTGTCTTCATGTTGATTTTCATCTCCGGCTGTACAAATCAAAATTTGCCGCAAGAAACTATTATTACAAATACACCAGGAATCGATAGTAACATTGAAGTGATTGAAAATGATCCAGAAGTTATGGGAACATATATTTTATACTACGATGGTGAAAAAGGAAGTTCTGGAATAATCGTTGTTTTAGGCCCATCTTCAGAACTTACAATGTTGATACCAAAAGTTAATAATGTTTTGCAATCGTATGAGGGTACCTATACAGCAGTAGATGGTATTTTATCATTTGCGATGTTAGAAATTCCAACATCACCAAGTGGATGGTTTGGTCATCGAAATTTTGAATATGAGTTTGATGGTGAAAATATACTACTAACACATACAGATAAATCAAATGACAGGAATGAAAAATCATATTTCTCTTTGAACTATGTCGACACATTAAAAATGGTTGAAGTTAAATAAGAAGTATTAGTTAAATTTAATTATAATATGAAACATAAAAAAATCAGATCGCGATATGAAACCGTGAACTGATTTTCTTTTACTTAATCTTTTTTCCAACGTTTTAATGTTGGAAGTACTTCTGACATAAATTTGCGTGATTCTTTTTCATCCATACCTTCTTGTACCATCATTGGAACACAGAAATCAATCATCTCTTGCATTGTGCAGTTTGAAGTAAAATCTCCCTTGTCATAACAATACTTACAGTAATCTTTATTGATACTTCCATCAGCGTTTGTACCAAATAAGTTATCTTCTTCTTTCATTGGCATAGCACAACATTGGCAAATCATTTCTTCCATTTTTAGTCCTCATCTTCTAACAGATATTTCTGTAACTTAATACTAACAAGAGTAAGTTGACATCTATTGTCAGTTTATTAAATATAGTTAATAAAATATATGCAATAAACGCGACACACCTTATTGTGTCTGTGAAGTATCTAAAGTGAATTAATTTCAACGGGATATTGATTTTTTGCCTAATCATACCGCAAAAGTAAGCGATTATACCAAGTGTATTGATATCATGTTGACATGTAGTAATAATGAACTTAACAAGATTTTGTCACAAGAAGTGAAAGCTAAATAAAAATCAAAACTCACAAATCAAATCAATAAAGGAGAAAATTGAAGATGAAAACAAAAACTAAAATTATTATGCTAGTGGGAGTAATGCTCGCCGTAATTACAACACCAGTATTTGCCAAACAAGGTTCATTTGAGGATGAAAATGTAAATTACATCTATTGGGATGAAAATAGTACTACATTTTGGACAGGTGTAACAAATAAGATAAGCTATAATCGCTATGCACCTTGCGTCGGGCCAAAAAAATATAGTCATGATGAGATATATTGTGGTATATTTGCTAATCAAAATGTTTATAGAGAGAAAAGTGGACAATTATATAATGGTCATAGCCATAGTTTACTAAGTGATTATGGAACGTATGATTATTGGGAAGAATAACGCTAAATTAAATTTGATACATTGCTAATGTTTATTAAGACAAAACTAGTGTAGTTGTTTAAGTATCACTTTTCAACTACGCTAGTTTCTTAAATTATTAGGAGATAATATTTATTTGATAAGGAAGGTCATTATGAAAAAACAAATTATATTTTCATCTTTGATTGTTTCAATTCTTGCCTTTTTATTTTTAATACCTCATTTTAATAATGAGGTTGACCATAATTTTACATATATGCATAACTACATTGATAATGGTCAATATGTAATCATGGGGCAAATTACTGAAAACATTGCGATTAGTGATGTTGACTATCGTATTTTCCACAAAGACTTGAATGAATCTGCTATTAAGAATAACTTAGTTGCTGTTCAGTTTTTGACAACTAAGGATGAAGGCGTAAGAAAAGAAGTTATATATTTATCAACAAATGATTTGTATGCTAAAGATATCTTCATGCTAGAGGAAGGACTTGTAGATGTAAACTCTAATCAAAACTATAGCACAACAAGTAATGAAAAAAGTACAAAGATTGCAGGTATTTACCTAACTAGAGATTATGAGTTAGATAGTATATTGAACTCTCATGAAAACGCAGGAGGATATACTTTTGCAAACATACAAGGTGATTTAGATGAAAATTTTAATAACTTTATTCAAGATATGGATGAAATATATCCAGGAATAATTATACATAATGCAAAAACATTCACAGAATCGATGTCTAAAAATGCAGTAGATGGATTATTCTTTGTCAAAGTGTTATGTATCTCTTTTCTAATGATTATCATGGCGGCTAAGATGTTCTCTATGCAAAAATTAGTATCACTCTACAAAATAGAAGGGTATACGAACATAAAAATATATAATCAATTATTTCTAAAACCATTTGCTGTATTTAACGGTATTTTGTTAATTATAGTATTCATTTGTTTTACAGTTTATTATCAGAGCCCGATAACATTGAGGTTGTTACTTCAACTATATTTAATTCAGTTTGGTTTATTGATACTTATCGAATTGGTGGCCTCACTATTATTTTATCTTATTATTAATTATGTACCGAAGGTTACTTCAATAAAAGGTAAGAATGAACTAAATAAGATACAACTTTGTGCATATATATTAAAAGTCGGTATTGTTGTCATTACAATACCAATATTAACTAATCAATTCCTGCCTGCTATCGATTTCATCAAAATGAATTTAAGATATAATCAAGTTATCAAAGATTTAGAGAATTACTATAGTTTTGGTTCAATTATAAGTTCAAATTATCACATTGATCGAGGTAGTGATAATTATATTTCTCTTAGTCATGATTTAGCTGTAAATAATAATTTATTTGATTTATCAAAAGCTGGATATTTTGATTTTGATAATTTTGATCCTAATAATGTTAATTATTTTTATACGGTAGATGAAAACTATTTGGAACAAGTGGGATTAAGAGGTGAAACATTTAATAAAGAAGAATGTTATATCTATACTCGCCCAAACACAAAGTTTGACTTGGAGTTGCTTAAGGTTGATATTGTAAATAATGATCCTAATCCACCCAAAATAAATTATGTTGATTATGATATAAGTTTGAAAAGTTATGATATAAGGACACTTTTATTCAAGGATGAAATTGATAATATACCACTTGTTTACATGCCAATAGAAAAACAGCTTCAAGGACAATTGAACTCCAGTGTATTTTATTATGATAACGACGATGTTCCGGTCCAAGAGTATATCGATTATATTTTTAGGATGCATGGATATACTCCTGGTTACCGTATCGATTCTATGGTAAGCAACTATTCTACGGTTTTCAATGGTTATGTTGCGTTAAGCATTCAATCATTTATGCAGTTTCTTATCGCCATGTTTACGTTGATTACAGTCATAGTATTTTTATTTGAAGTAGATTTGGATAATAATCGAAAGCAATATCGGATATCTTATATTGAAGGAGTTAATGTATATAGCTTTACAACATATGTACTAAAATTTGCAAGTGCAAGTGTTGTTGGGTTAATCATAGCAATGGTAATGATTCCTAATATAATCAATAAACAATTTATTGGTTGTGTTGCTTTCATTTTGATTGTTGAGGCATTTATGTATCTGTTGTTTATGAAAAGATGCAGGAGGAGATAAAGTAATGGAAATTAAAATTGAAAATCTTTCTAAGAGCTATGGTAAACTTGAAATTTTTAAAGACTATAATTTGAAAATTGAAAGTGGCAAAATTACATGTTTATATGGTGAAAGCGGATGTGGAAAAACTACAATTCTTAACATTATTGGATTGATTGAGAATTATCAAAAAGGAAGTATTTATTATGATGGTCAAGCTATAAAAAAAGAGAAAGATATTCGTTCAATGCATAAGGAAAAGATTGGGTTTATCTTTCAAGATTTTGGATTGATTGAAAATATGACGGTGAAAGAAAATCTAAATATTGTTCAAAAGATAAGAGTAATGAAAAATAAAAATGAAGTGATGAATGATACTTTAAAAGACTTAAACTTAGAGTGTGTATTGGATAAGAAAGTATTTGAATTATCTGGTGGTGAGCAGCAAAGGGTAGCAATTGCAAAGTTATTATTAAAAGATCCAGATTTAATTCTTGCAGATGAACCGACAGCATCTTTGGATGAAAATAACCAACAATTGATATTGAACCTCATGCGTCAAATTTGTGAACAAGGTAAAACAATAATCATTGTTTCCCACGATGCCGCTACACGTGAATTTGCGGATATTAAAATTGATTTAACCAAGGAAAAGGAGAATAGAAAATGAAAAAGGTAATATTAGTGTTATGTGTTTTATTATTAGCTGGATGTGGAAAAAAAGAAGATAAACCAGTTGAGGTGCCAAAACCAGAAGACAAAGATATACTTGTTACAACTCCAGAATCAACACCGTCTTTGGATGCGAAAGAAGGTGAAAATATTTATGATAGTACCAAGACAAAACACGTTTATTCTGGTAATGGGGTGACAGACTCGGATTTCACATTTGTTATTGAGGGAAATCCTTGTGTAACAGAAGACTATATACTTGTAAAAATCATGAATGTTAAAGAGGGGAACCAAAAAATCGGAATGGAAATAGGTAGGCATTGTTATGCAAAAGCAGAGGATAATGTTCAGGGTGGTGTAACTGATATGAGTCCAGATGATTTTGATGAACAACCAAATTTTGAAATTTTAGTTGGTGAACTATACAAGTTATATTATGAGTTACCTGAGGGATTTGTACCAACAACATATTTGAACTATGTGGATTATGCCACAAAGTTAGAAGAGATAAAATAAACTATACATATTTATAGTAAATAGAAGAAACGACTTTCAAGATAGTTATGTGGTGAAGAAAAGGATTCTTTACCACATAGGTAATGTGTTAATTACTAGTTTAAAAATAATTTACAAAACTTGTAGATATGATAAAATTACTTTGGGAATGATGCTCTCCCTTGCTTTATGCAAAACCGCAATTGCTGATGACGTCTAGTTCTTTTTGAACTACGTCATTTTTATTTTATGGAGGATAGAATATGTTAGTTAGTGTAGCACTTATACTTGTATTTGGGTTGTTGTTTTCAAGTTTGTTTACAAAATTAAAATTACCAGGATTTATTGGAATGATTCTAGTGGGGATAATTCTGGGAGGCAGTTTTTTAAATGTTATTGATGATAAGCTATTAGCTATTTCTTCGGAAATTCGTCAGATAGCATTAATTATAATTTTAACTCGTGCTGGATTAACATTGAAACTAGATGACTTGAAGAAGATTGGTAAACCAGCATTTTTTATGAGTTTCTTGCCAGCGACATTTGAAATAGTTGGTTGTACAATTTTAGGACCAATTCTTTTAAATACAACTGTATTGGAAGGAATGTTAATTGGCTGTGTTTTAGCGGCTGTTTCACCAGCAGTTGTTGTTCCTAGAATGATACAACTCACAGAAGAGGGTTATGGGCAAGAAAGAAAGATTCCACAGCTTATCTTGACGGGAGCTTCATTTGATGATGTCTTTGTTATTGCGTTATTCACAGTAGTATCAACATTTGTTCAATCAGGAGAAGTTAATCTTTCAAGTATTATTCAAGTACCTATCGCAATACTTAGTGGTATTTTAATAGGAGTGGCATGGGGATATGTATTTCAAATGTATTTTAAAAAATTTCATATGAGAGATTCAATTAAACTCTTAATTATTTTAGCCTTCTCATTCTTCATAGTTGGATTTGAAAAAGAAATATCATCAATTTTACCTTTTTCTAGTTTAATAGCAGTAATGAGTATGGCAATTTCTATTAATGTATTTTATCCAAAACTAGCAAATCGACTTTCATCAAAATATAATAAACTTTGGATAGCAGGTGAAGTATTTCTCTTTGTTCTCGTTGGAATTAGTGTGAACATTACATTTGCTTTAGGTGCGGGATTATTTACAATCTTGATGGTATTAGGAGGTTTAATATTTAGAATGGGTGGCGTATTTATTAGTCTTCTACCAACTAAATTTACAAATAAGGAAAAATTATTTTGCGCATTTGCTTATTTACCCAAAGCCACTGTTCAAGCAGCTATTGGTGGAATACCATTAGCTATGGGATTAGCGTGTGGAGAACTTGTTTTGACGGTAGCCGTTTTATCAATTTTGATAAGTGCACCATTGGGAGCAATTTTGATCGATTCATCCGCAAAAAAACTCCTTACAAAAAGTTAGGGAGCGTAATTCTTCCGTGTTCAGTGAGTTGTGCTATCATAAAATTATCAAGTAACAATTACCTGATGGCCTAGGTTTAACTAAGGAGGAATAACAATATGACCAAATTTAAGAAAATAGTAATACTAGGATTTTCCCTACTTTTTGCGGGGACATTAACAGCTTGTGCTACAACACCTAAAACAGAACTACCAAGTAAGGACTTTTCAGTAACGATTAATGACAGTACATATTCAATACCATTTAAGGTAAATGACTTAATAAATAATGATGTTACAATATATACTGATACAAATGGTACTGACTTGTATACAGTAGATGAAACATTCTATAACATTCAAGCACAAGCAAAGAATCAAGACTTATTCACAATTGATGTGAAAACAGGCAGCACAGCAGAAGAACAAGGCGATAATGCAATGGTAGTAGGGTTACATTTGCAAAGTTATGATAATAACCTCAACACTGCGAAGATTGGTGGTAGCTTATTATTAAACCAATCCACAATTGCTGATGTAACTGCAAAGTATGGTAAGGATTACGTAGTTCAACAAGGAAACATTGATAAACCAGATAAAGATGTAATAATTATTACATATACAATGGAAGGTAAATTACTTACATTCTATTTCTTTGAAGGTAAGATTAGTGGTTTTGAAATTGTAATTAATGATTAGTAAGTGAAAATGCGATTATTTAGTCGCATTTTTTTTATAAAAATGTTGTAAGATAGGCTTCATACGTCTAAAATAGAAACATAGAAGTTGGAGGAATAATGATGAAGTATATTGAACGAGTATTAGAAGAGATTAAACAAAAAGATAAGGATCAACCGGAATTCAATCAAGCCTTAGAAGAAGTATTGAAATCAGTTGAAGTTATTTTTAAGAAACATCCAGAGTATGAAAAAATGGCGATTCTTGAAAGATTAGTAGAGCCTGAAAGAATTATTCAATTCAAAGTACCTTGGACGGATGACAAGGGAGTAGCACATGTTAATCGTGGCTTCCGTGTTCAATATAATAGTGCTTTAGGTCCATATAAAGGAGGCCTACGATTTCATCCAACTGTGAATTTGTCTGTTCTTAAATTCTTAGGTTTTGAACAAATCTTTAAGAATTCATTAACAACATTACCGATTGGCGGAGGAAAAGGGGGAAGTGACTTTGACCCTAAAGGTAAAAGTGACTCTGAAGTAATGAGATTCTGCCAAAGCTTTATGACGGAACTATATCGTCATATTGGACCAGATGTGGATGTGCCAGCTGGAGATATGGGTGTTGGTGGTAGAGAAATTGGATATCTTTATGGACAATATCGTAGAATTCGTGGAATTAGTGAAAGAGGTGTCTTAACTGGTAAAGGTATTGGTTATGGTGGTTCTCTAGCACGTAAAGAAGCTACAGGATATGGTTTGGTTTATTTCTTATTAGAAATGTTGAAAGCAAATAACATTGAACCAGCAGGGCTAAATGCGATTGTATCAGGAAGTGGAAATGTTGCTATCTATGCAGTTGAAAAAGCAATGCAACATGGAATTCATGTTATTGCGATGAGTGATTCACGCGGATATATTGTTGATGAAAAAATTGATTTAAAAGTTGTGAAAAAAATTAAAGAAGAACTTCGTGGTTCTTTAAAAGATTATCCTAAACTAGCAAAGCATGGTCAATATTTTGAAGGCTCTGTTTATGATGCAAAACTCAAGGCAGAGATTGTTTTACCATGTGCAACGCAAAATGAAATTGATATTAAGCGTGCTAAAGCAATCGTAGCAAATGGATGTATTGCAGTTGCAGAAGGTGCAAATATGCCAGATAACAATGATGCAATTGCTTACTATCTTGAAAAAGGCATTTTATTTGCACCAGGTAAAGCAGCTAATGCAGGTGGTGTTGCGACTTCAGCACTAGAAATGAGTCAAAATAGTATGCGTTATTCTTGGACATTTGAAGAAGTTGATGAAAAACTACAAGACATCATGAAACAAATCCATGAGCAATGTACAGATGCAATGAAGAAATATCGCTTAGATAAAATTAATTATGTAGCAGCTGCAAATATTGCGGGTATGCAAAAAGTTATTGATGCAATGATTGCCCAAGGTGATTATTAATTGCAACTTATCGCATAAAATGACAACTTACTTAAAAGTGAGTTGTTTTTTTTATATATTCAGTTTATCCTTACAATGAAGAAAGGGGTGTTTTATGAAAGTAAAAGTAATTACCAATTCTATTATTGAAGATGAAATACTCATACAATGTAAAAGTATAACCCCTGAAATTCAACGTGTAATTGATTTATTGGAAAGCCAAAATAAAAAGATAGAATGTATTGATACAGATAATCAAAAATTTTATGTAAATCCAATAGATGTTCTGTATATAGAAAGTATTGATGGAACTACTTATATTTATACAAGTAATCGGGTGGGGAAAACAAGATCAACATTACAAGAACTTGAAGATGAATATTCAACTGCAGATTATTTCCGTGGTGCTAAGAATTTGATTGTAAATATTCAACATATTGAGAGTTTGAAGAGTCAGTTAAATGGAAGAATTATTGTAACATTAAACAATGAAGAAATGTTAGTAATATCTAGACACTACGCAAGATTATTTAAGCAAAAATTAAAAGGAGAACAACATGAAAAAATTTAGAGATTTCTTTCTATGGTCAATGAATATGAAATTATATATGGGTATCTATTTCTCGGCAGTTATTTTCTTAGCGGGATTTATGTATTTTGTGCAAGGAAAATATGAAATGACGTTTATGACAATATTCACAGGTATCATGGCAAGCCTTGTTGTTGCACTACTTCAAGTAACAATGCTTGATGATCGTTGTGATTATTCAAAAGGTATTCTCTTTACAAAGTCACTATCTTGGTTGGCTATTTGTACAATCATTTTCGGTGGCACTGCTTATGCATTTAAATGGTTTGAAGGATTGCCTGATATCAACTATCCGATATTTATAATCACAATGGCAATTGGTTTATTCTTTATGTTGTTAGGTGAAAAATACGAACAAGAAGCTAGTACTGAAAAGTTAAATTCAGCATTGAAGAATTATAAAAGAAAATAAACCTCACGGTTTATTTTTATTTAGCTTCAATGTGTATCGAGTAACAGAAAGAATTATTACGGAAAATAAAAGAGTGAATTTTTTATATTAGAGTTGTCAGTATTCTAGAATATTACTACAACTTAAATCAATAATAATAAACTCATTTTTTAAATGATTATTTATTGGTTTTTAAAAAAGTGATTAATTCCATTTTTTTGTTTGGAACTTTATCTTGCATTACTTGGTATAGACATTCATGCAACAATGTTGAAATTTGATTTTTGGGATAGCCTAAATCTAAAAGTTCATTACCTTTGAGATCTAATTGTGACAACGATATACATTCATTCTCTTGAATGATTGTTTGATATTGTTTAAATAATTCATTTTCATCTAAAGTAGTATCAATTAAACATTTGAAATAAAGTATGTCTTCAAAAAAATCACTATATTGAGATAAAAGAAGTTTGAATTCAAATTTTGAAGAAATTGGTTTATTCATGACAGATAAGAGTACTTGTACTCGCTTAGTAAGTACATTTGAATATTTTAGTCGTTTACAAATAGTAAATGAAGTTAAAGCGGGTTCATGAAGTTGATGTAGCAAACAAGAAAGTCGTAATGCAATAGATGGTTTGCATTTTGATAACATCTCGTAGGTCTTGTTTAGTCTCTTTGGTGAAAGTGATATTTCTCTACATTCAGGTATGATTACTTCGAGGACATCATGATATTCAAAAAGTTTTTGAGCACAAGAAGAACTTAAAAATATTTTGTTCAATTCGTCTTGGATACGTTCATTGGATATATGTTTCAAAAGAACTTTATTTTCTAATAATGCTTTTTTAGTGATAGGTTCAATTGTGAACTGAAGTTGGCAACTAAAACGAATTGCTCGTAGAATTCGTAATGCATCTTCATTGAAACGCTCGTTGGGATTTCCAATGCAACGAATAATTTTATTTTCAATATCAGATATCCCATTGAAAAAATCGAAATATCCTTGTTCAGGGTGATAGCATATTGCATTCATAGTAAAGTCTCTGCGCATACAATCATCCTTTAGCTGATTGGAAAAGACAACTTTACTGGGATGGCGATGATCTCTATAATCCATATCAATACGATACGTTGTTATTTCATAAGGAGTATTATTTATGAATATAGTTATTGTTCCATGTTTGATGCCGATGTCTAACATTCGGTAATTTCTAAAACACTTTTTAATTTGTGTGGGAGTAGCATTAGTAGTGATGTCAAAATCTTGGACAGGCAGGTGTAATAAAAAGTTACGAGTAGCGCCACCAACTAAGTATGCATCGTAATGGTTATCATTTAAAATTGAAATACATTGTTTCCATGCATCGTTCATTTTTTTGTGCCTTCCTTTTTTTAATTTTACCATGTTGTTGTCATTCAAAAAAGTGAAAGTAGTGGTATAATAGTTAAATTGAAATAGGAAGAAGGGGTGTGGGTGGAAGTTATTGAAGCAAAAATGACGACAGGGTCGATTTGGAAACGCATCTTGTTCTTTGCGATTCCATTATTGCTAGGAAATTTATTTCAGCTTTTGTACAATACAGTTGACTCAATTGTTGTTGGCCAATATGTTGGAAAAACTGCATTAGCTGCGGTTAGTGCTAGTACACCATTAATTAATTTAATCATTGGTTTCTTTATGGGTGTTGCAGTAGGTGCTGGCGTAATTGTAGGGAGACACTATGGAGCTAGACGTGCAAATGAACTTTCGATTACAGTCCATACGTTTACATTGTTCTCAATTTTATTTGGAGTTGTATTAACTTTGTTTGGATATTTCTTATCGCCTTGGCTATTAGAATTGATGAATACTCCAGCGAATGTTATGCCACAAGCAGTTGAATATCTTCAAATTTATTTCTTAGGTGTTTTATTTGTAACTTTGTATAATGCAGGAACAGGAATACTACAAGCAATTGGTGACTCTAAACGACCTCTTTATTTTTTAGGAGTTGCGAGTGTTATCAATATCATATTAGACTTGTATTTTGTCACACAACTTAACATGGGTGTTGCAGGTGTTGCTTGGGCAACATTAATCGCCCAAGGTGTTTCGTCTATTCTTGTAATAATTACACTAATGCTTTCAAAAGAAATCTATAAGTTAGAAATAAAAAAACTAAGAATTCATGGACCAACTTTAGTTCAAATAGTAAAAATAGGTATTCCTTCAGGACTTCAAAATATGATTGTCTCACTATCAAATGTAATTGTTCAATCCTATGTGAATGGTTTTGGTGCAGCAGCTATTGCTGGGTTTGGATCAGCTAATAAATTTGATAATTTCATCGCTTTACCAATCAATAGCTTTGCTCTTGCGATTACAACATTTTCAGCACAAAACATGGGTGCTAACAAAATTGATCGTGTCAAGAAGGGTGTTAATACAACAATAATAATGGGTATTTTATCTATTTTGATATTAGGTATTCCCATTTGGATTTATGCAGATGTTTGTGTTGAAATCTTCTCAACTGATCCAGATGTAATTATTGCAGGTGCGGCAATGATTCGTATCATGATTCCTTTCTATATTGCGCTTGTATTCCATCAGGTTTATTCAGGTGCTTTACGAGCCAGTGGTTTAACTATTGTACCAATGATTACTTCAATTGTTAGCTTTGTATTTATGAGACAAGTCTTCCTATGGATAGCGATGCCTATTTTTAACAGCATTGATATTGTTGCATGGGGGTATAGTGTGACATGGACATTAGCGGCAATATTAACCTCAGTCTATTTTCATTTTGCAAATTGGTTGGGAGATAAAAATCAGACTTTTAATAAGACGGTTGATTAGCTTCAATCGTTTTATTTTGCGAAATAATTACATAATTAAACATTTATAGATACATTTTACGGATGAATGATTTACAATAATAGATAGTGTAAAGAAGGGGATGGAATTTTGAATACGATTAAGAAATATTGCAAACCTTTTTACAAAGCGCTTTTATTTGGATTGCTTGTAAAGACTGTTGGTTCAGTGGTTGAACTATTTATTCCATATATCTTGTCTACTATTTTAGATAATGTGGTTCCACAAAAAGATATAATGCTTGTCATTATATGGGGAACTGTGATGATTATGTGTTCACTACTTGCATGGGGAATGAATGTATATGCAAATAGAAAAGCAAGTAAAGTAGCAAGAGATGTTACAGAAAATATTCGGCATGATTTATTTGATAAAACGATACATTTAAGCTGCACAAAAACAGATGAATATACCATATCTTCATTAGAATCACGCTTAACAACCGATACATACAATGTTCATCGTATGCTAGGAATGGTACAAAGGATGGGTGTTCGAGCACCAATATTAACCATTGGCGGAATAGTCATGACATTTATCTTAGAACCAACATTAGCTTTGGTTCTATTAGCGGTTATTCCTTTTATTGCTGTCATAATTTATATACGCTCAACGAAGGGGATACCTTTATTTGCGAAAGTTCAAGTAGCAACAGATAAGATGATTCAAGTTGTAAGAGAAAACATACAAGGAATTCGTGTTATAAAAGCATTAAGTAAGATGGATGCAGAGAAGAAACGTTATTTCAGTGTGAATAATAATTTAAGAAACCAAGAACGGAGTGCAAATATTAAAATGGCAATTATTAATCCAAGTATGAATTTATTTTTAAATATTGGATTATCACTAGTGATTTTAGTAGGAGCATACCAAGTAAATGCAGGTTTATCAGAAACAGGTAAAATTATTGCGTTCATGTCTTATTTCACAATTATTTCGAATGCGTTGTTGGCTATCAGCAATATATTTGTTATCTTATCAAAAGGTTTGGCAAGTGCAAATCGTATTGATTTAGTATTAGAAGAAACAGAAAATAATCCTAAAGAGAAATTATCTTATCCCAAAGGAGATCCAAATTATGCAATCGAATTCAGAAATGTGTCTTTCTCATATTTAAAGATAAAAGATAATATTAGAAATATTAGTTTTAAATTGAAGCCAGGGGAAACATTAGGGATATTAGGTGCAACAGGTTCTGGTAAAACTACAATTATGCAACTTTTGTTAAGATTCTATGAGATTGATGAAGGTGCAATTTATTTGAATGGTATTGATATACGTGGAATTGAACCAAAAGAGTTGAGACAGATGTTTGGTATTGTAATGCAAAATGATTTCTTATTTAGTGATAGTATCAAAGAGAATATTGTGTTTGGTAGAGAAATAGAATCAGATGATTTGGATGCCGCTATTATAGATGCACAGGCTAGTGATTTTATTCGTAGTCTTGAACAAAATGTTGATTATCATCTTACAAGTAAAGGAACAAATGTTTCAGGTGGTCAAAGACAGCGTATATTGTTATCGCGTGCTTTTGCAAGTCATCCTGAATTCATGTTACTAGATGATTCGAGTAGTGCACTAGATTATGGAACGGATGCGAAACTTAGAAAAGCAATCAATGAGAATTATCAAAATACAACAATGATAATCATTGCACAACGTATTTCAAGTATTAAAAGTGCTAATCAAATTTTGGTATTAGATAATGGACAAATTAGTGATTTAGGTAGTCATGCAGAATTATTAGAACGTAGTGAAATTTATGCATCGATTAGTGACTCTCAGATGGGAGGTGCTCTAGTTGACTAGAAATAGAAAAGGTACAGTGTTACGTATCTTAAAATATTTGCTTGCGAATAAAATCGCAGTAATTTGTGCACTAACATTAACACTGTTGAGTAATTATTTTGCGCTAATTGGACCAAAGCTTTCAGGATTAGCGATTGATGCAATTGGGACAACACCAGGTAATGTTAATTTTAAAGTAGTATTCCATTATTGTATTCTAATGATTTTCTTTTATGTATTAAGTTCTATTTTAGGATATATAATCCAAATTATTCTAATTAATGTTTCAAGCAAGGTAACATTAAAAATGCGTGAGGAAGTATTTAACCATTTGTTGACACTTCCTATTGGTTATTTTGATAAGAATCAAGTTGGGGATATTATCTCGAAGATTTCATATGATATAGATACAATTAATACATCACTTTCTAGTGATTTGATTACTGTTCTAACAAGTGTAATTACTGTTGTGGTATCAGCATTGATGATGATTTCAATCTCACCACAATTATGTATTATCTTTCTGTTTACAGTACCGCTTATTATTATTTTCACTCGATATCGTACAAAGAAAGTAAAACCGCTCTTTTCTAAACGTTCGCGTAAGTTAGGAGAACTGAATGGTTTTGTTGAAGAAATGTTATCGGGCTATAAAACGATTAAAGCTTATGGGCAAGAAGATACTATTGTTGCTAAATTTGATGAGCAAAATACAGCAGCTGTCGATGCCTATTATGATTCAGATTACCAAGGTAGTGTTGTAGGACCATCGGTAAATTTTATCAACAATCTTTCACTTTCATTTGTGAGTATGTTTGGAGCATTGTTATATTTGATGGGTAATATTACCATAGGTAATATTTCATCTTTTGTCTTATACTCCCGTAAATTTTCTGGACCAATTAGTGAAACCGCAAATATTTTGGCTGACTTGCAATCGGCTATTTCTGCAGCAGAGAGAGTGTTTAGATTATTGGATGAACCAAGTGAGATTAAAGATATTGATCATGCAACTGTGTTAGAAGATATTCAAGGAAATGTTAATTGCGAGCATGTTAAGTTTGGTTATGTAGAGGGTAAAGAAATTATTCATGATTTAAGTTTTGAGGCACTAGCTGGAAAAATGATTGCGATTGTTGGACCAACCGGTGCAGGAAAGACGACCATAATTAATTTACTAATGCGCTTTTACGATGTAAATGCAGGAAAGATATTAGTTGATAATCATAGGATTGATGAATGTACTCGTGATTCTTTGCGTAAACAATATGCGATGGTTCTCCAAGATACGTGGTTGTTCAGTGGCAGTATATTTGATAATGTTGCGTATGGTAAAGATGATGCGACGATAGAAGAGGTAGTAAAAGTTTGTAAAGCAGCTCATGTTCATGATTTCATTGAAACGTTGAAAGATGGCTATGATACAATTTTAACTGATGATGGAGTTAACATATCTAAAGGACAAAAACAGCTTTTGACAATTGCCAGAGCCATGTTGTCAGAAAGTAAAATGTTGATTCTTGATGAGGCAACTAGCAATGTAGATTCAAGAACTGAGATGATTATTCAAAAAGCAATGTTAGAACTATGCAAAGGGAAGACATCGTTTGTTATCGCTCATCGATTATCAACCATAAAAAATGCGGATATTATTTTGGTGCTACAAAATGGTTCGGTCATTGAATCAGGAACACATGAAGAGTTATTGCAAGGGCATGGATTTTATTCAAAACTATTTAATGCGCAATTTGAGAACTAAAATTAAAATAGTTTAACGATTTATAAAATAGTGGAAGTGTATGAAATAAATTATACACTTCCTTTTTTTATTTGTGTAAAAAGCATACACTAAGCCGATTTATAAACTATTTCATACACTTTAACTGATTTTATACACTAAGAAGTGTTTAAACGCTAAAAATAGTGTATAAATTGAGCATATAAGACAATTCTTGGCAGTTTGACACTTTATGTATATACACTAAAATGGAAATTGTTAAGAGAAGTCATATACCGTAGATAGGAGATTAAAGGTATGAAATCAGCAAAAGAAACAGTATATGAACTAATTCAGCAAATTGAGTTTAGTAAGAAAGCAAGTGATCCGGTTGGAGTTGAAACCAGTGATGTTGCAAAACAACTAGGAATACAACGCAGCAATGCAAGTGCTCTGCTAAATCAATTATGTGCAGAGGGGAAGTTAAAAAAAGTTGGAACTAGACCTGTGCTTTATACAGTTCATAAAAAAAATGAACAACAGTCTACCGAAACTTCTTGTTTCAAATCCTATATTGGATATAACGGAAGTTTGCGAAGTGTAGTACAACTTGCGAAAGCGTCTATTCTCTATCCGCAAAAAAGTTTGAACACGTTAATAATTGCCCCAAGAGGATGTGGGACAAGTTTACTCGCAAAGCTTATGTATAGTTTTGCGAAAGAGGTAGAAGTTATTGATGAAGAAGCACAATTCATTAAATTGAATTGTAATCACTACATTGATAATAAAGATGCATTGAGAAAAGAATTATTTGGATTACCAGATTCAACTGATGATTTTCTAAATTGTTTCGATAGAGCGGAAAACGGTGTACTCTTCATTGACAATGTGAATTTATTAGAAGGACAAGATCAAGAAAATATAAATACATATTTGGAAACAGGTTCACTTTATTATGATAACGATAAACAAAATAAAGTAAAAAGAAATGTATTATTGATTCTTGCATGTTCAATTGATTCAAGTAGAAAAAATATTGAGAATTATGCAAGCAAAATTCCAATGAAAATTGAAATTCCTTCTCTTGATGAAAGACCACTTCTTGAAAGATTTGAATTAGTAAATCATTTCTTATCAATTGAAGCTGCACGATCAAATCGTCAAATAGAAATTAATTCAGAGACGATGAAATCATTGCTACTTTATGAATGTCCACTAAATGTTAAACAACTCAATCATGATATTAAAATTGCTTGTGCAAATGCATATGTAAGAAGTTATCAAGATGTTAATGAGAGCATTGTAATTAATTCATATGATTTTGAAGCCTATGTTAGAAAAGGGTTACTCAATGAAAAGAAACGCAAGGAAGAGTTAGAAACATTAATCACAAATGACAACAACACATATATCTTTAACAAAGATAAGATTCAAACAAAATTGGATCACATCAATACAAAAGGAGATATGTATTTAGATATCAAGAATCGTGCAAATGAATTAGAAAAGAGAGGAATTGATAGACAAGAAGTTGCGACTATTGTAAACAGTTATTTAAAAAATGTATTTGTAGAATATAAGAATCAACTAAGTAAACAAGTTATTAATATTGAACAATTACAAAAACTTGTAGATGAAAAAGTAATTGGAATTGTAAATGATTTCTTAACAAAATGTCGATTAAAATTTGATCGTGAATATCCTGCAAATATTATTTATGGATTATGTTTACATGTTAATTCATTACTAACACTAAATAAAAATCAACAAAGAATAAGTAATGATCAAATTACAAATATTATTCAAAACTATCCTGAAGAATATTCAATGGGAGTTAAGCTGGCAGCAAAACTTAAAATTGAATATGAGTTGAATTTACCAATCGATGAAATTGTATTAATTACAATGTTCATTATTGATGTTCCTGAAGAAAAAGGGATAAGCACACCACAAGTATTATTTGCGATGCATGGAGATTCTACAGCAACTTCACTAAGAGATGTTACGAATGCATTGACCAAAACAAGCAATACATATGCATTTGATTTAAGTCTTAATTCAGATACACAAACAGCTTTGGAGGAATTAAAGCTATTAATCAAAACAATCGATCAAGGTAAAGGGGTTCTTGTAATTTATGATATGGGTTCAATTAAAACTATGTTGGAAACTATTCAAGAAGAAACAAAAATACCACTACGTTTAGTTTATATGCCAGTTACTTTGATTGGTTTAGATGCTGCAAGAAAATGTTCGATGGAAAATGATATTGATGTAGTCTATCATTCCGTTCTAACTGAAATTGCAAATCTAAAAGAAGGATTTATTCGTAAACCTAAAGTAATTATTACACTTTGTAATACAGGTGAAGGCGGTGCTGAACAGTTAAAGGAATATATTGATAAATATTCAAACTTAAATATTAAGACTATTCCATTAGCAATCTCACATAAAAAAACTTTACTTAATGAAGTGATGACAATTCAACAAGCAAATGAAATTCATGCGTTTGTTGGAACTTACAATCCAAAATTATTTGGAATACCGTTCATTTCAATATCAGATGTATTCAGTGCAAAACCTAAAGAATTAGATCAAATATTACTATTCAAACCAATTAATGAAAAATGTATTAACTACGATGAGATTGATCTAAATCTTGAAGAACAGCTTCACAGTTTGTCGATTCAAAAATTGAAAAAAATATTACCTGTAGTCATGGAAGAAATTAATGAAAAATATTCATTAAATGAGGATCAAGAAATTGGATTATATATGCATATTGCATGCATGATTAATAATTTAATGGAAAATAAACCACTTCCTAAAAATCCAAACACAGAATATATCGTAGAAAATAGAGAAGAAGATTTCAAATTCGTATCCAAAACAATGAAGAAAATTGAAAAATCATTCAATATCATTGTGCCTGATGATGGCATTGCATACGTATTAGAAATAATAAGCCCAGTAAGGAGATAAGAAAAATGGACAACACAAAAATGGAAGAAATATCAATGATTATCATCGCTAATGCAGGAGAAGCAAGAGGATTAGCATTCCAAGCTCTTCGAGCAGTAAGAGATGATTCAGATTATGACAAAGCAAAAGAATATATTGAAAAGGCCAATGAATATTCAATCATTGCTCATAAAGCACAAACAGACTTATTGATTGCTGGAGCGAATGGAGAAAACATAGATGTTGATGTATTACTTGTACATTCACAAGATCATCTTATGACAGCAATGTTAGCAATTGAACTCATAACAGAGATGATTGAGTTCTATAAAAAATGAGACTTCTATTAATTTGTGCTGGTGGTTTAAGCACAGGAATATTAGAAAGAAAAGTAAATGAATATGCCAAAAGCATTGGCGATACAGAGTTTGTATGTAAAGCACATTCATTCAGTCGTTTTGGAGAATTGCATAATGACTTTGATGTAACACTATATGGGCCACAAGTACGTAATCAAAAAATTCAAGTGTTTGATAAATGTGAAGAAGGTTATCCACTTGAACAGATTGAGTTACTTGATTATGGAACAATGAATGGTAAAAACATTTACGAAAAAGCAATGAAAATTCATAAAAGCAATGATTCCATCTAAGATGGGTTTGCATAAATATTGAAAGGAGGACTTTTATGAAACTATTACTAATTTGTGCAGGGGGAATGAGTACAAGCATGCTGATTAAGAAACTTGAAAAGTATGCAGTAGAAAATGGAATTGAGGACTTTGTATGTGAAGCACATGGTGTTGCGGAATTTCCAGAATTATATAAAGACTGGGATTTGACACTGTATGGACCTCAAATCTCAAATCGTGCAGATTCTTTAAGACAAACTTGTGGAGAAGATTATCCATTAGGAAAAATTGAACCTGCAGATTATGCAATCGGAAATGCAACAAATATCTTTAAGCAAGTAAATAAACTATTAAATAAATAAGGAGAAAAAAATGGATAAAATATTTGAATCTAAGTTCATGAAAGCACTACAAGCTGCTGGAGAAAAAATTGGTGCAAATAAAGCAATCAACTCAATTCAAGCTGCTTTCATGGGATCAATGGGTATTATCATGGTGGGAGCTGTATTCCAATTAAGTGCAGTTATTCCAACAATATTTAAAGTATTTGAAGTAGGAAGTGATATTTATAATATCCTTTATGCACCCTATAACTTATCAATGAATTTCTTGTCAGTTTGGTTTGTATTCCAATTAGGATATAACTATGCTAAACAACTTGGTCTAAAACCAATGACAGGAGCAATTAACTCAACACTTTGTTTCTTTCTATTAGTAACTGAAGGTGCTCAAACAGCTTCAATGACAGCTATCACAACAGGAAACTTAGGCGGTACAGGATTATTCTTAGCAATTCTTGTTGGTTTGATTACAGTTCGTATTTATCATTTCTGTGTTACTAAGAAAATTGTTATTAAAATGCCAGATGTAGTTCCACCATTCTTAGCTGATGGATTCAGCGCAATCGTACCAGCATTCTTATCAATCGTATTATGGACACTTGTTAATGTTGTTTGCACAATGACAATGGGAACATCTTTCCCTAATTTGTTTATCGGTTTAATTGCAATGCCACTCTCATACCTAACAGGTGTTTGGGGAATGATTTTACTAGGACTTATTGCAGGTCTAATGTGGATTTTCGGTATTCATGGAACAATGATGGTTTATGTAGCAATCATGCCAGTTTTATTAGAATGTACTGCAGCTAATGCAGCAGCATATGCATCTGGTGGAGTTGAAGCACTTGTTTATTATCCAGTAGCATTATTTGGAATGATGGCTTGTGCTGGAGGTACAGGAAATACATTAGCGTTGGCTGTACTTGGTTTAAAAGCTAAATCTGAACAAATCCGTGCGGTAGCAAAAGCTGGAGTAATTCCAGGTGTATTCAATATTAATGAACCAATTACTTTCGGTTATCCAATTATGTATAACCCAATCTTAGCTATTCCATATTTACTAGCAATTGTTATTCCAATGTTCTTAGGACATTTAGCATTTACATTTGGACTATTACGTCCAGGGTTTATTGCAGTTGGTTCAGTAATGCCAGTAGGTATTGCAGAGTTCCTAGCTTCATTAAATCCAATGAATTTGATTTTCCCATGGTTAATGGTTCTTGTAACAGGATTAATTTACTATCCTTTCTTAAAAGCATATGACAAACAACTATATGCAAAAGAACAAGAAGCTAAAGCATTAGAAGAAGGTCAATCTGCATAATTAAAGGGCAGGGAAGAATTCTTCCCTGTCTTTCTTTAAAATTTTTAGGGGGAAGGAAAATTGAAAAAGAAAACAAAGAAACGATTAATTATTGTTGTAACAGTTATTATGGGTTTGATGATTGTTGGAGGAATTGGAGTTGCAAATTATCTTGGATACTTTAATCCAGGAAATGGGAAAGAATATAGCTTAACAAACGTAGAAAAAATAGAAAACTCAAAGCTTGCGAATATGCATATTATTTTTTTAGGATCATCAGTTACTGAAGGAATGCATTCACAAGGGGTTTCATTTGTAGAGTTCATGGCAAAGCGAAATGATTTTACTTATACAAAAGAAGCTAAGTCTGGAACAACGTTGGTTGATAATGGTAAAGATTCTTATGTCCAACGATTAATGACAATTGAAGATACAACAGCAGATTTATTTATCTGTCAATTATCTACAAATGATGCTCAAAAAAAATTACCGATGGGAGAAATATCAAAGTCAAAAGAGATTAATGATTTTGATGTTTCAACAGTGATTGGTGCAATGGAAACAATTATTGTATACAGTCAAAATAAATGGGATGTACCTGTGATATTTTATACAGGAACTGAATTTGACAATGAACAGTATCCAATGATGATTGATGCTCTTTATGAACTTCAAGCTAAATGGGATATTGGTATTATAGATTTATGGAATACATTAGACATTCAAGTAATTGATGAAAAAACGTATAAGGAATACATGAGTGATGCAATACATCCAACAAGACGAGGTTATCTTGAATGGTGGGTACCACAAATGGAAACTTCAATTCTTGAATACTTAAATAATAAATAAAGGAGGAATTATGAGTTTACCAAACAAAAAAGGATTTCCAAAAGATTTTTTATGGGGTGCTAGTTCATCTAGTGCACAAATTGAAGGTGGTTACGACTGTGATGGAAAAGGATTAACAGTTTGGGATGTAAAACCACTAAACCCAGGAACATGTTCATTCCACTATGCTTCAGATTTGTATCATCACTATAAAGAAGATATTGCTCTCATGGCGGAAATGGGTTTCAAAGCGTATCGTATGTCAATTGCATGGGCGAGAATTCTTCCAGAGGGTGAAGGAGAAATAAATCAAGCTGGTATTGATTTCTACAAAGATTTATTTAATGAATGTCATAAACATGGAATTGAACCGGTAGTGACTATTTTCCATTTTGATTTACCATTAAAACTACAAGAAAAATATGGTGGATGGAAAGATCGTAAGATGATTGATATTTATGTCAATTATTGTCGTGTCTTATTTGAAAATTTTAAAGATGATGTAAAATATTGGTTAACCTATAATGAGCAAAATATGCTGGTATTCTTTGGGGCATTTGATATGATCGGTGGAAGTGGAAAATTCTCTACACCAAATGATCTTTATAATCAAGCTCACATTCAAAATGTAGCTCAAGCGAAAGCAATTCATTTATGTCATGAAATGTGTCCAAATTCAAAAATAGGACCGGCACCAAACATCACAACATCATATCCTAAAACATGTAATCCAATGGATGTTATTGCAGCTATGAATATGGATGACTTAAGAAATAATTTCTACTTAGATGCACTTGTATTTGGTGAGTATCCAAAGAGTGTTTATCGTTATTTTGAAAAACAACATGTTGTCATTGATGTTCATGAAGGTGACTTTGAATGCATGAAAACATGCCACCCTGATTTTATTGGATTCAATTGTTATGGTAATGATACAACAGAACATTTAGAACACTATGAGTTAGATTTATCAGAACTTGAAAAAGCGGATAACCGTGATATGAGTTACTTGATTAAATTAATGGAAAAACCAGGTGTTGGTAAAGCATGCAAGAATGAATATTTCGCAAAGAATAGTGTAGATGGCAATAGTTATGATCCATACTGTATTCGAGTGACTGCACGTCGATTAACGGATAGATATCATCTTCCAGTAATAATTACTGAAAATGGCTATGGTCGCCCAGATGTCTTAGAGGCAGATGGTTCTATTCATGATCAATATCGTATTGAACACTTAAAAGAAACAATCAAACAAATGAAACTTGGTATTGAAGAAGGTGCAGATATCTTTGGATATTGCCCATGGAGTGCAGTTGATTTAGTATCAACACGTGAAGGTATTACAAAACGCTATGGCTTTATTTATGTGGATCGCGATGAAGATGATGAAAAAGCAAAAACAGCAGAAATGAAACGTTATCGCAAAGATAGTTTCTATTGGTATAAACGAGTTATTGAAACAAATGGTGAAGACCTAGAGGGAGAAAAATAAAATGAGTTTTCCAAAAGAGTTTTTATGGGGTGGCGCTACTGCCGCAAATCAATGTGAAGGTGGATGGAATGTTGATGGAAAAGGAGCAAGTACATCAGACCATCTAACAGGAGGTACACATACATCTCCAAGACGTTTTACAAAAGTGATTGAACCAAATACTTATTATCCAAGTCATGAAGCAGTGGATATGTATGGTCACTATAAAGAAGATATAAAATTATTCGCAGAAATGGGATTTAAAATTTATCGTATGAGCATCAACTGGACACGAATTTATCCAATTGGTGATGAAGCAGAGCCTAATCAAAAAGGTGTTCAATATTATCGTGAAATTTTTGAAGAACTAAAAAAATATAACATCGAACCATTAGTAACGATTTCACATTATGAAATGCCATATGGCTTAACTGAAAAATACAATGGTTGGGCAGATAGAAAAGTTATTGATTTTTATCTAAACTATTGCAAAACTATCTTCACTGAATACAAAGACTTAGTAAAATACTGGTTAACATTTAATGAAATCAATATCTCACTTCATTCATTTGGTGGATATATGGGATTAGGTATTATGCCAAAAGAAGATGGACCAATGATGTTATTTGGAAAGAAAGAAACAAGAGAAGAAGCGAACATTCGTTTCCAAGCATTACACCATCAATTTGTAGCGAGTGCAAAAGCAGTAAAATTAGGTCATGAAATCAATCCTAATTTTATGATTGGGTGTATGATTGCAGGTTCAGCAGCATATCCATATTCTTGTAACCCAAATGATGTAATTGAAGCACAACACAGAATGCAACAAGCAAACTTCCTTTGTGGTGATGTACAAGTACGTGGAGCATATCCACACTTTGCGAAACGTTTGTTTGAAGAATATGGTGTTGAACTAAAAATGGAACCTACGGATGAACAAACATTGCTTGAAGGAAAAGTAGATTTCTATTCATTTAGTTACTATATGTCAGGATGTGCAAGTACAGATCCTGAGTTAACAAAATCAGCTGGAAATATGATGATGGGTGTATCTAATCCATATCTTAAAGCGAGTGATTGGGGATGGCAAATAGACCCACAAGGATTACGCTATTACTTAAATGAAATTTATGGACGTTATCAAGTTCCTTTAATGGTTGTAGAAAACGGATTGGGTGCAAATGATGTAATTACGGAAGATGGCAAGATCCATGATGACTATCGTATTGACTACCTAAGAGAACATATCAAACAAATGGATGAAGCAATCAAAGATGGTGTAGATTTAATTGGTTACACAATGTGGGGTTGTATTGATCTAGTAAGTGCTTCTACAGGTGAAATGAAGAAACGTTATGGTTTTATCTATGTCGATAAAGACAATGATGGTAATGGTACAATGAACCGTATGAAGAAAGATAGCTTTGATTGGTATAAAAAAGTTATTGATACAAATGGAAATAATTTAGACTAAAATAAAACCCTCTAAAATTTAGAGGGTTTTATCTATTTAAATGAGATTTGAATATATGCAAAGTCATTAATTGAAGGATTGTCTAATATTAAATCTTCACTTGTAAAAGGTTGTGCATAATAGAGGGTTCTTACCGCTTCATTTTTTTCGGTAGGCGAATAACTTTGGGCAAGAAGAATTATATCTCCATGTGTTTCATTTGGATATTCGATTTCTGCTTGATTTGAGTAAGTGCTGTAGCACTCTATGTTTGGACTATGATTAAGTTGAGTTGTAAATTCATGAACTACCTTAGAAACGCCGTTTACATTAATTGAAATTATAAAATTATTCTCATCCATAAGCGTACTGATTTCAAAATTTTTAGTACCTATTTCTTCAGCGGTGACTACAAAAGAATTGCCTTCTAAAGAACTTGTTGGAGTTGTTTCGAATAAAGTGAAGGTTAATGTTTTAGCATTTTTAATTTCATAATTAGCTGAATTGGATATTGGTTCATTGGAATTTATGGACTTAATTGTTGTATTGGAGTTCATTGAACAAGCGCTGCAAAGTAATAATATGAATACTAAGGCTAGTCTTTTCATCAAGAAACACCTCTCTTTTTTAAATAATACCACTTTATAGTGAAGCGCTAAATTAAGAATTCTTTAGAATTCTTAATTTAAAAGTATGTAACTCGTTCATGAATTAATAGCTTAATTGAGCTAAGAATCAGCTTATCCTTCAAATTGACTTTGATGTAGAGTGAAGTAAAATCCTTTTCTTTGTAGTAATTCTGAGTGATTGCCACGTTCAATGATGTCGCCATCTTTTACAACTAAGATTAAATCAGCATTTTTAATTGTTGATAAACGATGTGCAATAACAAAGCTGGTTTTATCTTTCATTAAACGATTCATTGCCTTTTGGATTTCAACTTCAGTGCGTGTATCAACACTAGATGTGGCTTCATCTAAGACAAGAATTGTAGGATTTAATAACATTGCACGGGCAATAGTTAATAGTTGCATTTGACCTTGGGATATCATCATTGCTTCACTAGACAGGCGTGTATCATATCCATCTGGAAGGGTTCTGATAAAGTGATCGCAAGATGCTGCTTTGGCTGCGTTAATAATTTCCTCACGTGTTGCATCCTGTTTGCCATACGCAATATTTTCGGCAATTGTTCCATCAAAGAGCCATGAATCTTGCAATACCATTCCTATTTTTCTTCGCATAGAATTTCTATTAAGTTTAGCAATATCTTGTCCATCAATATGGATAGATCCATTGTTTAATTCATAGAAACGCATCAGTAAGTTTACAAGGGTAGTTTTTCCACCACCGGTTGGGCCTACAATTGCAACCATTTCATTTGGCTTCACTTCAAGATTCAAGTCATGCATTAGAATTTTATCAGAAGAATATCCAAAACAAACATGATTGAATTCTACATGCCCTTCAGTGATATTTGTTTCTACAGATTTGTTATCTACAATTTCTTCATTCTCATCAAGAAGTTCAAAGACACGCTCTGCTCCAGCAATCGCTGCTTGAAGAGATGTGATTACATAAGAAGATTCTGTTACGGGTTCAGCAATTTGATTAACATAAAGTAAGAAAGCTTGAAC
>NZ_JAVXGL010000001.1:79422-83882 GCF_036657415.1 Anaerorhabdus sp.
ACCGATACTTAATGTACCATTTAAAGCCATAAGTCCACCTACAAGTGCTGAGGCAATGAATCCTAATTGCCCTAGAAAACGCATTACAGGGTAGATGGTATAATCTGCAAATTGTGCTTTTCGTTGAGCAATAAATTGCCTTTGATTTAATTCCTCAAGAGAAAGTAATGTTGCTTGTTGGTGATTAAATGTCTTGATGATTCGATTTCCTGTAAATACTTCTTCAACTTTACTTGTTAACGCACTTAATGATGCCATGTTTTCACCATAAGCTTTTTGTGCAATGGTTGAAACATAACCAGTGGCAAGTAAACTTAATGTAAGCGAAATTAAAACAATAAAGAAAAGCTGTGGACTAAGTCTAAACATAACAATCACAGAGAATATAATCGTAAATGAAGATGAAATAAGTTGCATTAAACCAACCTGTAAAACGGTTGCGACCTTCTCTAAATCATTGGTAATACGACTCATGATTTCACCAGGCTGATGCATATCAAAATAGCGTAAAGGTAAACGATTGAGTTTACTGCTTATTTCTTTTCTTAGCTTTAATGTGATATGTTCACCAACACTCGCAACTAAATATTGTTGAAGATATGCAAGTAAACAACTACTGGAGAAAGTGATAATCATCAACATAATTGGATAGCCCAAAGATTTAATAATTGTAGGTAGTACACCTATGTTTGGATCATATGTATTAATTGCCTCAATGAGTCGATCGATTCCCATACCCATGGTAATTGGCATAGCGGCTAATGTGAGTGAACTTAGTACTGTTGCGAATGCAATAATTAATAACTTTTTCTTTTCAAGAAAAATATAGGATATAAAACGTTTAATTGTTTTGGACGTGTTTTTGGGGATATCTTCAATAATGATTTCATCGTTTGCTGTCATACAGTAACCTCCTTTGTATTAATTTGGCTATCAACTATTGCACGATAAATCGCACAACTTTCTAAAAGTTCATGATGTTTTCCTTTGCCGACAAGACGTCCTTGATCCAAGACAAGAATTTGATCGGCATCAAGAATACTACTTACACGTTGAGCGATAATTAACTTAGCTTGTTCATGAACATGAAGATGTAGTTGTTGGCGCAATACTTTATCTGTTTTAACATCAAGTGCAGAGAAGCAATCATCGAAAATAAAGAGATTAGTTTTTTTAACAAGTGCACGAGCTATTGATAATCGTTGACGTTGACCGCCGGAAAAGTTTGATCCACCTTGTGATACGAGGGAGTCTAAACCATCATCAAGAGAAGAGACGAAGTTTTTTGCTTGGGCAATTTCTAATGCTTGCCATAGTTCACCTTCACTTGCGGTAGGATTTGCTAGAAGTAAGTTACTTCTAATTGTTCCACTAAATAAGAATGCTTTTTGAGGAACATAACCAATTTGATTTCGTAATTCTTCTTGAGTCATTATTTTTGTATTTGCCCCATTAAGATTGATTGTTCCTGTTTGATGTTCATGAATTCGTAAAAGTAAATCAACAATGGTACTTTTACCAGAACCAGTGCTTCCAATGATAGCGGTAGTTTCATTGAGATTCATGGTAAATGATAGATCATTAATAACGGGTTGTTCGGCTCCATCATAGCTGAAAGTAACATGATTAAATTCAATGACTGGAGCAACTGCATTTTTAGAATTTGTTTGAGAACTAAAAAGATCAGTGATACTCGGATTCAAATCAAGCACTTCTTCTAAACGGTTGAGACAGGCTTGTGCTTTAGGTAATGTGGTTAATGTTGAAACTGCCATAATGCAATATCCCATGGATAAAATTGCATATTCAATAACAGCAGAAATTTCACCAATTTCCATTGCACCAATCAATGAATATGAACCACCTACAAATAAAACTACAACCATGATTGCTCCCATCATCAACCATACTGCTGGATAAAAAATTGCATATAAACGGTTTAGCTTAATCATATTATTTGCATAACTTGTATAAGAATTATAACAGCGATTCTTTTCGTAATTTTCATTGCCAAAAGCACGGATAACACGAACACCAGTAATAGATTCACGCACTACTTTATTGATGCGATCTAAGCGTAATTGAATAGTAGATGAAAGATGGTTTGATTTACGAATAACATAAATAGAAAGAAAAAATAATAAGATGATAAAGCTAAATTGAATGAGCGCAAGTGTTTGATTAACTGAAGCAGTCATTGCAATTGAAACAATAAGAATAATGGGGGCAGGAAGCACAAGCTGTAGAATCATGCCAAGTGTTTGTTGGAGATTTGTTATATCAGAAGTAGAACGTGTAATCATTGAAGATATACCAAAAGAATCAAATTGTTGTAGTGATAATTCTTGTGTTTTCTTAAATAGTTTCGTTCTCATTTCTCTTCCAAATAATGATCCTAAATCACTTGTTACCCAACTTCCAATTGTTGAAATAATGGTTGTTAGTATTGCGAAAATAAGCATAGATATTCCAACGTTAATAACAACATTAAAATCACTTTTTAAAATACCATTGTCAATCATTGTCGCAACTAATTTCGGAATAAGTAAAGTTCCTCCTATTTGACCAACTAAAAGTATTAATGTAATTATCATTTTTACTTTATAGTCTTTTATAAATTGAATAAAAAATTTCATAACGTACCTCCTTGTAATGATATAAATTTATAGCCACAAGTGGTACAATAAACTATGAAGTGACTTCAATGTCAAGTGAATAAAGAAAAGAAGGTTATAAAATGATTCAAAAGAAAAACTTAACAATATCTGAATTTTCAAAGCTAACAGGAATTAATAGAGATAATTTACGATTCTATGATAACGCAGGATTACTTGTACCTGAAAAAAGAGAAGCAAATGGATATCGGAGTTATTCAAGAAAGCAATTAAGTTCAGCGTATTTAATTACTTCATTACGAGGAATTGGTGTTGGACTGGAAGAAATAAAAAAATATTCGCAAGAAAGAAATCCCCAAAAAATGATGGAGTTATTTAATAAACAGGATAAATTAATTCAAGAAGAAATAGCACGATTAAAAGAAACAAGAGATATAATGCAAGTATATGGTCAAATGGCAAAACGTGCTACACTTGAAGAAAAAGAAAAAATCTTTCTTGAATTTAAAGAAAAAGAAGAAATATTTTTATGTAAAGAAATCCCAGAAGGGATGGACGAAGAGGAAGCGGAATCTATTTCATTTGATTATGCATTAGAAAAAGGAATTAATATTGTTTATCCATTAGGTGTTATTGTCAATCGAGATAAGTTATACAATGAGAAAGAAATTGAAGTTTCTCAATATTATTTTAAGACTAAGCGAAATAAAAATGCAATAAAACCAGCGGGTCAATATTTAGCGATGTATGCTTTGAGTAGTACCTGGAATTCTACTACTATTATTAAACAATTCTTGACGTTTATGAAGAAAAATAAATATGTTCAATGTGGTGAAATTTATTTAGAGTATCACCTCGATCATATTGCGATTCAAAGTCCAGAGGACTATTGCATTCGTATTGAAATACCAGTAAAAAGATAAATGAATATAAAAATAAACCTTGTAAGAATAGCACTTAATAAATAGTGTTTACCCTACGAGGTTTTAGTATGCTTTAGAAAAGAATTAAATAAAGATTACTTGAATTAGAAACATATAGATAAGTGTCCCGGTACCGATGCTTAACAAGACATTACGCTTCCAAAGATGAATGATACTTGTAAAGGCAATCGCAATCAACTCAGGTATTCCATATGGAGCGATAATCGGCGAAATATTTTTGAGGCAATAAATAACTAAAAGTCCCATCATTGCAGGGGGTAATACTTTGCCTAAATAAGAAATAATAGGTGGTAGTTCTTTTGATTCGGGAAATAAAATAAAGGGTGTAAAACGTGTAATCATTGTACCCAATGTTATCGCAAGTATTGTAAGTAATGTTTCTAGTGGTGTTAGTGGCATATTATTTTCCTCCTTACAAGCAATAACGTTAATATGAATCCCATTGCAGGGATGACGAGGTTATTTCCGCCGAATAAAAATAATGAAAGTAGAGTACATCCTAAACCGATGCATCCAGCTATACGATTTTCCTTAATACGAATTTGTTCGATAAAGAGTACAACAAATAATGCGGTTAAAGCAAAATCTAAACCAGCGGTATTGAATGCGATAAAAGTTCCTAAAATACTTCCAAGTAACGTTCCACCAATCCAATAAATATAATCAAGAAAGGATATACAAAAGTAAAATGATTTTAGGTCACAGTTTTCAGGTGGATTAACACTGGATGTAATGGAGAATGTTTCATCACAAAGAGTATAAATTAAAAAATTCTTTACCTTTCCAAGTCCTTTATATTTATCAAGCATTGCTAGCCCATAAAAAATATGACGAGCATTTACCATCAAGCTGAGAAAAAATGCTTGAAAGGGATCAAAGGCAGTAGTAAGTAAAGTAATTG
>NZ_JAVXGL010000002.1:0-18508 GCF_036657415.1 Anaerorhabdus sp.
ATTTTTATGCATTAGGAGATGGAGCTGGATTTACTCGTTCTCTTTCTCAAGCTGCCGCCAATGGTTTAATTGTTGCGGACAGAATGACAGTGAAAGTATGAAAATTGGAACATTAGGTACAAGCCAAATCACACAACAATTTATAGAGACTACTCAACAAGTAGCAAACTGTATGGTGATTGCATGTTGTTCTAGAGAATTATCAAAGGCTAAAGAATTAGCAGAACGGTTCAATGTAGAAGATTTTTATAATGACTTCGACCAAATGTGTAAGGATGGTAAAATTGACACTGTCTATATTGCATGCCCGAATCACTATCATTATTCATATGCGAAAAAAGCATTGCTTCATAATTTGAATGTTATTGTGGAAAAACCATTTACATCAAACTATACAGAAGCATGTAAATTGATTGAACTTGCGAAATCAAAGAAAAAATATTTATTCGAAGCGATGCCTATTTTATACAGTAAAGAATATAAACAATTTAAAAAATATGTCTCTGAACTACAAGACATAAAAATTATAAATGCAAACTATAGTCAGCGGTCACGAAAATATGATGAAGTACTTGTGAATAAGATACCCAATTCTTTTGATATTAAACAATCAGGTGGAGCTTTGATGGATCTTAATATCTATAATATTCATGCACTAGTAGATTTATTTGGTGAACCAAAAGAATGTTTTTATCATGCAAATAAAATCGACAATGGAATTGATACTTCAGGTATTGCGATTTTATCATATGAGGATAAACAAGCGGTGTGTACTGCAGCAAAAGATTCAACAAGTCCTAATTATTTTGAAGTTCAAGGAAACAATGGATATGTAAATATTATAGGTGGAATAAATTTTGGTGAAACAATATTTTCATCTATACACAAAGAAGAAATTTTATACACTTTGAAGCAAGAAAGATTAAAAAATGAAATAGTGTATATTAATGAATTAGTCAATTTGAATGACCTCGAAATGTGTTATAGTATTCTAGAACATACTAAAAAAGTAATGAAAGTATGCGATAGACTTAGGGATAGCGCGGGGGTAGAATTTAATGCAGACAAAGAAGAAATATATATTTTTTGATATTGATGGAACATTAACATCACATACAAAAAGAGATTTCATAAGTGAATCTACATTACAAGCCATTGACCAATTAAAAGCAAAAGGACATTTCGTTTCACTTGCAACAGGACGATCTGTATTTCTTGCGAAAGAAGTAGCTCCACGTGTAAATATCAACAATCTTGTTTGTGAGGGTGGGAATGGATTAATCATTAATGGTGAACTCCATAGTTATGAACCACTTGATCAAGAAAAGGTAATTACAATTATTGAAAAGTGTGAAGAGGTTGGACTTTCTTGGGCAATCTCAAATGAAGATAGTCCAGTTGTATTAACAAAAGATAAAAGTTTTGTGGAACATATGACTAAAGTTCCATTTATTACAAGAATTGAATATGATGAAACATATGATTTTCGTAATGAAACTTCGGCACGTCGTGTTTTTATAGAAAACAAACCTGAAGTTATTCAATCGATTAATGAGATTAAGGAAATAGGTTTAATGGTTTATCATGGCTCATTATTTGGTTTAGTAGAGCCTGATGATAAATATAAGGGAATTAAGAAGATGGTTGAATTTCTAGGTGGTCAAGAAGAAGATATCATTGTGTTTGGTGATGGAATGAATGATATCAAGATGTTTGAGAAAGCAGCATTTAGTGTTGCCATGGGTAATGCTGAAGAAGAACTCAAGAAATTAGCATCTTATATTACTGATGATGCCGATAGTGATGGAATTTATAATGCTTGTCGTCATCTGCAATTAATTGATTAGAGAAAGTAATTAGATTATTTGACTTCTTGTGAAAAGTAGTTTATAAATATCTCATTGAGGAGATTACAATGGACGTCGACCCTGATGATTTGAATATGAAAAGTTAAAGAACATACAGAACTATAAAGCATAGTGTCTTTGTATGTTCTTTTTTGCATTTGATGTTAAATAAGGAGAAATATAGTATATGAGTAATCAATTAACCTTTCAATTATTGCTTCAAGCATTCCTGATACTTCTGAATGCAGTTTTTGCATGTGCAGAAATTGCTGTTATTTCCATGAATGATGCACGTCTTGAACAACTTGCAGATGATGGAAATAAAAAAGCTCTTCGTTTGAAAAAACTTACAAGCCAACCAGCAAAGTTTTTAGCAACAATTCAAGTTGCGATAACTCTTTCTGGGTTTTTAGGAAGTGCATTTGCGGCAGACAACTTCTCAGAAATGTTAGTCACATGGTTAACAGGTGTGGGTGTTGGATTACCTTTGGAAACACTAAAAACAATTTCGGTTGTGATAATCACATTAATTTTGTCATATTTTACACTTGTATTTGGTGAGCTTGTACCAAAGCGATTAGCGATGAAAAAAGCAGAGCAGTTAGCACTAGGAATGTCAGCACTTATCACTACAATCTCAAGTATCTTTGCTCCGATTGTTTGGGCTCTTACAGCATCAACCAATGGTATTTTACGTCTTCTTGGTATTGATCCAAATCAAGAAGATGAAGAGGTAAGTGAAGAAGAAATAAGAATGATGGTTGATATTGGAAATAAAAAGGGTGTTATTGATAGCGAAGAAAAAGAAATGATTCAAAATGTATTTGAATTTAATGATACAGAAATAGCTGAGCTTGCAACACATCGTATTGATGTACGTTATTTAGATTTAAAAGGAAGTCTTGAAGAATGGGAAAAAGAAATGATTCAAAGTAGATATACAAGTTATCCTGTTTGTGATGGAACACCAGATAAAATCATAGGAATTCTTAATGTAAAAGATTATTTTAGAACAACAAACAAGACAAAAGAAAATATTGTAAATACATTAATCAAGCCTGCTCAATTTGCCCTTGAATCTACCACTGCTGATATTTTATTCAAAAAAATGCGAACAACACATAATCATTTTACAGTTGTTATTGATGAATATGGTGGGATGTTTGGGATAGTAACCATGAATGATTTACTTGAAGAATTAGTAGGGGATCTTGAAAATGATAGTTTTATGAAAGATGATGAAGATATCGTAAAAATAGATGAGTCAACATGGGATATTAAGGGAAATGCAAGTCTTGAAGATGTAGAAGAAGCACTTGAAATAGATTTACCAGTTGATATTTACGATACATTTGGAGGGTTCATTTTTGGAACATTTGAAGAACTTCCAAAAGTTGGTGCTAAGTTTGAATTAGAAGAGTATCACATAAATGTTGAAATTGAAGAGATTAAACATTATCGTATTGAAAGAGCGAAAGTAACACGAAGAAATTAAAAAGTAAGTAATTGGTTATTTCACAATTAGAGAGAATATAGAAAAAGGTAGAACTCATTTAGATTTGAGTTCTACCTTTCTAGTTTTTCCTTTTATTTTAACGGAAGTTAAATCTTTTAGTATGGTTGGATCAATGTTAAGCAGTGTAACGGTAGTATAGTTTTCTTGAACATCAATAATCCCAATATTATCACCGCTAAGATTAGGTTGTGAACATAATGAACCAACGATATCAAGGTTTCTAATTTTGTCTTTTTTACCAGCACGAATGAAAAGAGTATAATTCTTTTCTTTAAACTTTTCGTCTTTGTCACTTTTCATGCGAGGTCGATTGAATTGATTATCAACGCAAATTTTTTTGATCTTATAAGATTCTGTTTCACTTTCAATAGTTTCAAATAAAGAAGAAGTATCATTATCACTTAATAATGTGATTGATAAACCAATTTCCTCTTTACGACCAGTTCTACCAGAACGATGAATGTAACTGTCTAAGGTTAATGGACAATCATAGTGAATTACAAGAGATATTTTATCTACATCAATACCACGTGCTGCAATATCTGTACAAACAAGAATTCGTGATTTACCTTGTTTGAATGATTCGATAGCTCTATTTCTTTGTTTTTGTTCAAGTCCACCATGGAGCATAGTTACAAGATAGTTCATATCCTTGAGTTGTCTAGCAACATTTTCAGTGTCTTCGCGAGTATTGATAAAGATACAGCAAGAATCAATTTCAATTGAATTGAGTAATGAAATTACAGTTTCGAATTTTTGATTAGTATCAATATGATAGGTTTCAATTTGTGAAGAGATTTCATTTGAAGAATCAAATTCAATTTGGGTTGGATTATTCAATCGAAGAAACTTGTATTGTGCTAGCTCACCTAGGGTTGCCGAGAACAACCATGTTTTGTGACGTGGTATTTGGCGAACAATTTCTTTAACCTGATCAATTAATCCTAATGTACTCATCTCACTTGCTTCATCTAGAATAAGTGTTTGAATATCATCAAGTTTTATGTTGTTTGATTCCATGTGGTCAAAAATACGACCAGGAGTTCCAACGATTACATGAGCTTTTTGTTTAAGCTGTAAAGCTTGTTTGTTGAAATCTTCTCTACCAACAAGACATACACAGTGTAACTTTTTGTATAAAGCTAAACGATTAAATTCATGTTCAATTTGATGAGCCAATTCTCGTGTAGGTACTAAAATAAGTGCTTTCGTATTATCATCGAAGTTAATTGCTTCAATTAATGGGATACAAAAGGCAGCAGTTTTACCAGAACCAGTTTTTGATTGGATAAGAGTGTCATTGCCTTCTAAAAGAATAGGCAAAGTTTTTTCTTGAATGGGTGTGCAAGTAAAATAGCCACAGTCTTCTATGGCTTGTAGTAATTGCGTATCTAAGTTATATTTTTTAAATTCAGTTTTCATAATCCTAAGTGTAAGGGGTAAACCCATATAGTGCAAGAACTATTACTAAGTAATTTATGAAAAAGTCTTTATGTGTTAAACTATAGGATAGAAAAGAGGTACTCTATGAATGACACAATTGTAGCTATTTCGACTTCATTACAAGAAGGTGCCATCTCAATTATTCGCTTAAGTGGAGATGATGCGATAGAAATTACAAATAAGATATTTAGTCGTAATTTGACAAATGTGCCTAGCCATACTATTCATTATGGAATGATTCATGAAGATGATGAACTTGTGGATGAAGTTTTGGTTAGTGTTTTTAGAGCGCCTAAAACATATACAAGAGAAGATGTTGTCGAGATAAATTGTCATGGTGGAATTTATGTTACACGTAAAGTATTGAGTCTGTGTGTTGCAGCAGGAGCAAAAATTGCTAGTCCAGGAGAATTTACGCAGCGAGCTTTTTTAAATGGTCGTATAGATTTAACACAAGCGGAAGGTGTCTTGGACTTGATTGAGGCTAATAATGGTCAAAATGCTTCAAAAGCAATCTCATCTGTAAAAGGATCAGTAACAAGATTAATTCAACCATTATGTGAAGATTTACTTGCGATTATCGCTCACATTGAAGTAAATATTGATTATCCTGAGTATGAAGATGTTGAGCAATTATCACAAGAGGTAGTTTTGCCACAAGCAAAGTTATGGTTGACACGTATTGAACAAATTATTCGACAAGCTCAAAATTCATACCAACTTAAAAAAGGAATTAACACAGTTATTTTAGGAAAACCGAATGTTGGAAAGAGTAGTTTACTCAATGCTTTGTTGGAAGAAGATAAAGCGATTGTTACAGATATTGCAGGAACAACACGTGATTTGGTTGAAGGTGTAGTTCAATGTAAAAACGTTACTTTGAATTTAATAGATACAGCAGGTATTCGTGATACGAAAGATGTTGTGGAAAAAATTGGTATCGAACGTTCATTAAAGGCTTTAGAACAAGCGGAATTGATTTTGGTTGTTTTGGATCAATCACGTGATATTGATGATGAAGATAAAAAACTACTTGCGTTAACAGAAGGAAAGAATAGAATTATTGTTTATAATAAATCAGATGTACAGAAGTTAAATGAAGGTGTACAAATTAGTGCCACAAGTAATGATATTCATGAATTAATTGATGAAATCAATCATCGTTATGAAACTCAAATCCATGATAGTAGTCAAACTACATTGAATAATGAAAGACAAATTGGATTAGCGATTGCAGCTAAAAATGCAATGCGTCAAGCGATTGAAGAACTTGAACAAAATGTTGAGCTAGACTTAGTTACTATTGATCTACAAGAAGCTTATACATCATTAAAAGAAATTTTAGGGGAAGTTAGCAGAGAAGATTTACTAGATGCACTGTTTAGTAATTTCTGCTTGGGTAAATAATGGATAATTTATTAGTGAAGAGGATATCAGCAACATTCATTGATATCGTTGTTGTGATAGTTCCAACAGGAATACTCTATGGGATTGTGCTTCTATGTAAACTTAATCCAGCGATAAAAAACTTTGTAGATCAAATCAGTATTTCGATTCAAGTATCACTTTTGTTTATGATTGTCTATTGTGTATATGATTTTGTATACAACTATAAATTTCATACAACAATTGGCAAAAATGTAAAAAAGGTTCATATAGAAACTTTAAAAGGGAGAAGAAGAATACCACCAAAACGTTTGTTGATTCGTTCAATAATAAAGTCAATTTCACTTTTTTCACTTTATGCAGTTCCTGCAGTAATTTCTGTGTTATTGATGACAAATGACTATGGTACTTCACTTCATGATAAAGCAGCGAGGACAAGTGTATGGGAAAATATGGTTGGTTAGATAGTCATGCGCATCTAAGTGATGATACGCTTTTTGATAGGATTGATGAAGTATTGACGAACTGTGATATTAATCATGTAGATCGTATACTTACAATTTGTTTAACCTTTGAGGAATTGGGAAAAGCATTTATGCTTCAAGAAAAAGATGCAAGAATTGATATTGCGATGGGATTGTTTCCAACAGATACACATCTTCATACCGAAGAGAATTTTAAAAAACTTGAAGAAGTAGCGAAAGATCCACGTATCGTTGCGATTGGTGAAATGGGATTAGATTATTATTGGGAAAAAGATCCAATTAAAAAAGAAGCACAAAAAGAAGTATTTAAGCGGCAAATTGAAATTGCAAAGAAAGTAAACAAACCAGTTCTAGTGCATTCAAGAGATGCAGCAAAAGATACTTATGATTTATTAAAAGAAATGAATCATTATGGTGTAATGCATTGTTATTCGTATAGTGTTGAATATGCTAGAGAAATAATAAAACTTGGCTATACAATTTCTTTAGCTGGACCAGTAACATTTAAAAATGCAAAAGAGCCTAAAGCAGTTGCGAAAGATGTGCCACTTGATAAATTACTTATTGAAACTGATAGTCCATATCTTACACCAGAACCACATCGTGGAGAAAAGAATGAACCTGCTTATGTCAAACATGTAGGTGAATATATTTGTGAATTAAGAGATATGAATCAAGAGGAACTCCAACAAGCTATTCATGAAAACTACAATCAATTATTTCTAAAGTAGAATTGAATAATTTATTTTATACTCGCAAATGGTCTATTACTTATTTATTTAGTAATAGACCATTTCATTGTAATCCAGGTATTCTTTTCAAGTTTATATTAATATGTTAACATGATAAAAAGAGGTAATTACTATGGAACAAAAAGTCTCGAAATACATAATTATTGAAAATGACATCATTGAGTCAATTAAGCGGGGGGAACTAAAACCAGGCGATAAAGTAGACAGTGAGTCAGTATTGAAGAAAAAGTATGGAGTATCGGCAATTACAGTTCGAAAAGCATTCAATGACTTAATTAATGAGGGATATCTCTATGGGGTACAAGGACTTGGAACATTTGTCACGAAGAAACAAATGATTCGTGGATTAACTTCAATTAGTTTCTCAGAAGAGTTATTACAACAGGGATATAAGATTGATATGATCATTGATTCAGTAGAAGAAGTTACAAATAAAGATATTGCAGAGATATTGCATGTAGATTCTGATTCAACTCTTGTTTGTGTCAAACGTGTTCGCTTGGCTAATAATGAAGCAATTGCTTATCATACATCTTATATAAGTACTAAAAAACTAAGTCTTGAACAAGCACAAACAATAAAAACAACCCGTTCCCTCTATAAAACGTTTGCGAAGTATAATCTAATTCCTACTTGGGTAAATGAAAATTATTCAGTAAAAGAAATTACTGATATCAATGTTCTTAACCAATTAAGTCTAAAGAAAGGCTGTCCATCTTTCTTTGTAAAGAGGATGACGTATGATTCAATGGATGAAATCATTGAATATGCAGAAACTTATTTTAATAAAGATTGGTATAGTGTAACAGTAAACATTAAAGCATAAAGGGCGTAAAGCTCTTTTATTTTGTATAAATTATGAAAGCGCTTAAAAAAGTATTGAAATTCTAATTAAGCTTCGTTATAATGTAAATACTTAATATGTTAACATGTTAACTTTGGAGGGCGATATGAAATTTACTAATTATACACAAAGCGTTGAAAAAGAGGTTGTGGAATGTTGGAATCGCTGTTGTACATTTGATGAGATAACTGTCGATAAATTCAGAAAACAAGCATTATTTGATGATAACTTCGATTCAGAACTTTGTTGGGTTGCGTTGGATCAAGACAAAGTATGTGGATTTGTAATGGCAACAAAACGCAAATTTCCTTATCTAGAAAGAGGACTAGAACCTGATCGTGGTTGGATTAACGTTATCTTTGTAGACAAAGAATATCGAAGACAAGGAATTGGCAAGACATTGCTACAACTTGCGGAAACGAAGCTAAAAGAACTAGGTGTAAAAAATATTACATTGGGTGCGTATAGTCCAAATTATTTCTTTGCGGGAATTGATCCAGCAAATTATAATGAAGCAATTCATTTCTTTAACGCAATGAATTATCAAGCAGGTGCGGAACATTATTCCATGGCAAGAGATTTGCATGGGTTCAAGCTTACAGAAAAAACAGAAAAAAAGAAAATAGAAGCTGAAGAAAAAGGATATATATTCTCAAAATTTGATTATTCATATTCATTGGAATTACTAGATTTTCTTAAAAATGAGTTTGGTGGTGGTTGGAAACGCAATGCTTTAATTGCAATGCAAAACCATCTTGCAGAAGATGTAATTTTAATTGTATTGAACAAGAATAAGAAAATATGTGGATTTTGTATGCGGATGATTGATGGAAATCCTATGCGATTTGGTCCTATTGGAATTGCGGAAGAAGAGCGTAATGCAGGTATTGGTGGAATTCTACTTGAACTTCAAATGCGTGAAATGAGTCGCCAAGGGATTTACCATATGTACTTTGTAACAACAGATGAACCAGGAAAACGTTACTATGAACGTCATGGACTAAGCGTATTTAGAACATTTATTGAATATAGAAGGGATATATAGAATGACAACATGTAAGAGAATTATTTCAATTGGAGCACATTCACTTGATGCAGAATTAATGGGTGGTCCACTTTTATTAAAATATGCAAAACAAGGAGCTCATTGTACTTGTGTTCATGTAACACAAGGGAGATTAGAGGACCCAAATGCAACAAAAGAAGAATGCGAACAATATTTAAATGAATTATTAAATCAAAATGAACGAGCAGCCAAAGCTTTGGGAGCTGACTCAATGTGGCTAGGATATGTTTCAAACTCAATGCCAACAACCGAAGAATTTCAAGCAAGAATGGAACAATATTTCAGAGATGAAAAAGCGGATTTAGTTATCACACATTGGAGAGGATCAATGCATCCTCGCCATATTAATACACATGATGCGGTTGTTCGTGCGGTAAAAAAATTACGCGAAGAAGGTAATCCAATTCGTCTAGTTTATGGAGAAACTTTTGAAGACTTAGTAGGCTTTATACCTCAAGCATACTTCACTCTTTCAGATGAGGAAGTTAATCAATGGTTTAGTGCATTAAATGAATACACTGTTTTCCGTGGGGGTGTTAATGACTTTCCATATCAAGCGTATTATCCAACAAATTTAAAAGTTCGTGGAATTGAATCCAATACAAATGAAAAAACAGTTTGTTACATGTATGCTAGTTTGATTGAGAATAAATTATGGTAAAGATTGATCATTTACAAACAGAGTCAAGAAATACCAAGACAATGGAATTGGATTTATTAAGCATTAAAGAAATGTTAACCATTATGAATGAAGAAGATTCAAAAGTGATTACGGCAGTACATGAAGCCTTAGATGATATTGAACGTTTAGTTCAAGTAGTAATCAAAGTATTAAATCAAGGAGGACGATGCATTTTTGCGGGTGCTGGAACTTCAGGTCGACTAGGTATTCTTGATGCAGTGGAATGTGTACCAACATTTTCTACAACAGATGAAATCATCGGAATTATTGCAGGTGGACAGGGAGCATTCATAAAAGCAGTTGAAGGAGCAGAAGATTCACCTGAATTAGCTAGAAAAGAATTGCAAGAACTAGCGTTAAGTTCAAAAGATATTTTAATAGCAATTGCAGCTTCAGGAAGAACACCTTACGCTATTGGCGCACTTGATTATGCCAAAGAAATAGGTGCTCATACAGGTTCAATCGCATGTAATAAAAACAGTGAACTAGCAAAGCATGCAGAGATAGCAATTGAAGTTGATGCAGGTGCTGAAGTGTTAACTGGGTCAACAAGATTAAAAGCAGGAACGTGCCAAAAGTTGATTTTAAATATGATTACAACAACATCAATGATTGGTATTGGAAAAGTATATGGCAATCTAATGGTTGATATGAAAGCAACAAACAAGAAACTTGTTGAACGTTCTAAGCGAATCGTTATGCAAGCAACAGGATGTAGCTATGAAGTAGCAGAGGACAGTTTAATAAAATGTGACTATCATTCAAAAACAGCAATTGTCATGATTTTACTAAATGTTGACGCAACTAGTGCAAATGACAAACTTGCACAAGCCAATGGATTTGTTAGAAAGGCAATACAATAGGAGGAAAATGTATGGCAAAAGTTTTTGTAAGAATAGACGATCGATTGATTCATGGACAAACAATTGTGGCGTGGTGTCCAACATTAGGTATACAAGAGATTATAGCAATTGATAATGATAGCGCAAAAAATCCAATGCTAAAGTCAATTCTAACAATGGGAGTACCTAAACAGTACACAACACATATTGTAACCGTGGAAGAAGCAAAAGAATTATTAGCAAAACAAAGCGATAAGAATCGTTTAGTTATTGCGAAAGTACCAAGTAAACTTATGGAAATTAAAGAAGAAATCAAAGGCTGTGAATCTATTATTTTAGGGAACATGGCAAAACGTGCAGATACAAATCACCAAGTAACAGGCGCAACAGGCATCTTTTTTCTTAGTGATGAAGATGTTAAAGATATCGATGAGTTAAATCAAGAAGGATTTAAAGTTAGTTTTCAACAATTACCAAATGCAGCAGGTACAAGTTGGGACACTTTTAAAAAATCAATATAAGGAGGACAAATTAATATGTCGATGATTCAAATCATTCTAGTATCATTATTTATTTATCTAGGTTCGATAGGGTCCATTGTTGGAAATACAATTGGATGGTATACCTTAGGTAGACCCCTTGTCGCTTCATTCATTGTTGGATTGATTATGAATGATGTACAAACTGCATTAATGGTAGGAATTCCACTTCAAATCATGTATATGGGGAATGTAACGCCAGGGGGAGCAGTTGCTTGGGATTTATCTTATGCTACCTACATTGGGACAGCAGGAGCATTAGTTTTCGGCAAAGGATTAGGGGTAACTGAAGTTATTGGATTATCCGTTGTATTTGCGGGAATTGGAGGATTAGTTGGTCAATTGGTATGGAATATCTCATATGCTGCAAACTTACCACTTAACCGTTTTGCACAAAAATATGCAAATGAAGGAAGAACAGATAAAATGTATATTCCTAACGTTGTATTAGGACAATTGATTGGATTTGCATGTCGTTTTATTCCAGCAGTAATCGTGCTTACATCAATGACAGCAGCATCAGGACAAGCTGATTTCGCAACTTTAATTCCATCATGGTTAACAACTTTATTAGGAACATTTGGGGGTATGATGGCTTCTCTTGGAATGGGAATTATCCTTTCATTCTTATTAAAGAAACAATATCACTTTGTTATTTTCCTTGCAGGATTTATCTTAGTAACTTATTTCAATTTAACTACAATGGCTGTGGCTATTGTTGGAATCATTACAGCTGTACTTTACTACACAGCAGTAAGTAGAAAGGAGTCTGTATAACATGACAACAATTAAAAAAATTAGCCCAAAAACATTGAAAAAATCATTCTTTACATGGTTCTTTTGGAACGGTTGTTCACAACAAGCTGAATCAATGTTAGGAATGGCTTTTGGTCAATCAATGGCTCCTGTAATTGAAGAATTATATGATACAAGAGAAGATAAAGCTAAAGCATTAAATCGTCACATTACATTATTCAATACTGAAGCACAAGTTGGATCAATTTGTAATGGAATTGTGTGTGGATTAGAAGAAGCAAATGCAAATGGACAATGTACACCAGAACTTATTGAATCAGTAAAAGTAGCGCTTATTGGTCCTACTTCAGCTATTGGAGATTCACTTTGGGTTGCGACAATTATTCCAGTATTATTAACAATTTGTTTATCAATTGCTCAAGCAAATGCATCAACTGCATGGCTTGGTCCAGTTGTTTATATGATTGCTTATCCAGTAGGAACATGTGCACTAAGCTGGTGGCTATTTAGAGTAGGATATCGTTCAGGTTTAGAAGGTATGCAAGGAATGATGGCTACAGGCAAACTAGATGCTTTAACAGATGCAATGACAGTATTAGGGTTAATTGTTGTAGGGGCATTAACAGCTTCGTTTGTAAGTGCATCTTTACCAATACAAATCGTGAAAGATGTCTTGGATGGTGCAACAGGAGAAATTCTACAAAATCAAGTTTTATTCAATGCAGATAATATGTTGAATGCCATTTTCCCTAAAATTTTACCATTAGGATTAACATTACTTGTTTATTGGTTATATGCAAAGAAAAAATGGTCACCATTAAAACTAATGGGATTAATTCTTGTACTTGCATGCCTATTAACAGCAGTGGGTTATTTAACAGGAGTTTATGCATAAAATCAAATAATGTTAAGAGGTGAGTAAAATGATTTATTGGTTCATTATTGTTGTAGTTATTTCTATTGTACTTGTATTCAATTTAGATAAACTAAGAAGAAAAACAACATTAGAATTAAGAAAGATTCTTTATCTAGATCACAACGTTGCTTTATATATATCCTTGTTGAATAATAAGCGATTACGCTTAATATATACTAAAGCAACAATTGAAATTTTAAAATTAGATGCATGGATTTTTCAAAATGATGATAACAAAATTGAAGAATCATTTGAAAACCTCAGTCATTTTCATCTCACAAAAAATCAAAAAATTGATATTGCGACGAGAAAGATATCTTATTATTGTTCAATTAATGATAAAGACAATGCATTAGAAGCACTAGAAGATATTAAGAAATTGACACAAAATAAAAAGAAGCTACATAATCTTGTAGAAGAAAGTAGTTTGATCGTGGATATTTATATTCATCATGATATCTCACGTAAAGATGATTTGCTTATCATGGAGAAAGAAGACCAAGATAAAAATCGAAAAGGCTTAACAAATTTTCGCTTAGCAAAATTAGAGTATTATCAAAATAAAAACAATGAAGTAGATTACTACCTTAAAAGAGCAATTGTATTTCTACAAGATGAAAAATGGCTTGAAATCGCAAAACAGTGTAGTGATAATCATTCCCTGTTAGCTAAGTACTAATAAGAAGTTTGACCTTTAATAGGTCAAGCTTTTTATTTTCTATAATCAAATATGGAATGATGAATTAATCGCATATTTTAAGTATCTTAATACAAAGAAATAAATCGATAAGTTAAGACCATTGTTTGATATAATAAAGGTAGAAAGATAGGTAGAAAACATGATTGTAAGGGAAAACTATACATGCCCATTAGAGTTAACACATGATATGTTAAAGGGAAAATGGAAACCGATTATCTTATGGCGATTACGACTAGGACCAACATCTTTATCGCAACTCGAGAAAGACATAAATGGAATCACGCAAAAAATGCTTCTACAACATTTGAAGGAATTAGTGGAGTTTGGATTTGTATTTAAAGAAAGTTACCAAGGATATCCCTTACGAGTTGAATACTTTCTAACAAAAAACCGTGGAGAAAAATTACTACAAGCGCTAAATATTATGCAAGAACTTGGAAAGGAATTCATGGGGGATTAATATGATAAAGAAGATAGATCATTTTGTAATTACAACTTCTAATATGAAAAAATGTATCGATTTTTATACAGGTTTAGGCTTTAGTGTTCAAGAATATGAATCACGAGTGGAATTATATGCAGGTGACTTCAAAATCAATGTTCATTATTTAAATCGTGAATTATCGCCACATGCAACACATGTACAAACAGGAAGTGCTGATATTTGTTTTGAGATAGATGATGTAATTGAAACATTCAAGCAAAATCTTGAATCAAAGGGATATACAATACATGCAGGTGTTGTTGGAAGAACAGGGGTAAAAGGTCAAATGAATTCAATTTATCTTTATGACCCAGATGGTAATTTAATCGAATTTAGTCAGTATTAAAAAGAAGGATTTTGGCAAGAAATAAAGCAAAGAATGGTGAGACAAATGAAAATAAAAGAAGTAATTGTTGTAGAAGGAAAAAATGATACGAATGTATTAAAAAGTTATTTTGATTGCGATACAATTGAAACCCAAGGGACACATTTATCAGAAATGACGTTAAAGCTAATTGAAGAAACAAATAAAACACGAGGCATCATTATTTTTACAGATCCTGATTCACCAGGAGAAAAAATACGTATGACAATTAATCAACGAATTAATGGGTGCAAAAATGCATTTGTTCCAAAAGAAAAATCTCGTACAAGCAAAAAAGTTGGAATTGAACATGCAGATAAAGAAACACTTGAAACTGCACTCGGTCAAGTGGTTACATTTGATAAAAATATTCAATCCGATTTAAGTATGAATGATTTTTTTGAGTTAGGGCTAACAGGTGCACCAGAGAGTAAAGATATGCGGAAAAAATTAACAACCAAACTAGGTATTGGAGAATCAAATGCAAAAACATTACTTAATCGTTGTAGAATGTTGGAATTAAAAAGACAGGATTTAGAGACTCTTTTAGAAAGATAATAGCACACTATACCAAAAAGGTTTTCGATGATTGCTTTTTAATTTTAAAAGCCATATAATTTTAAAAAGAGAGTGTGAAAATTGTGAAATATCATGACAGTCTTCAATATGAAGAATACATACAGATTCTTGAAAATATTGGACAGTATTCAGTAGATGTAAGAAGAAAAACATTGTCCTTGCTTGAAGAACAAGCAACAAAAGATAATGATATTTTTGGACTTGCTGTTGCAAATTTTCATTATGGCATTCTTAAATCACAAATAGATGATAATATTGACGAATCAATTGAATATGCAGAAAAGGCATTAGACTACGCAGGGCGTTGTGACAATGACTTTTTTATTATGAAAATCAATAATTTGCTAGGTGTTAATTATTCAAAGAAAACAGATTATTCTCATAGCCTACACTATTATCTACAATCTTATTATCATGCGACAAGACATCCAGAATATGGATACGAATATGTTGTATTAAACAACATTGGAAATTTGTTTGCATATCTTGATGAATATGATACTGCCGCAACATTTGTAGAATCTGCTTATGAAAAATACACAAAACAAGAAGACAAGAAAAGGAATGACGTTGCACAGTTAATTATTAATATAGTAGAGTTATATTCTTGCGCTCATAATTATGAAAAAGTTGATCACTGGACACAAATGAGAATTATTTCTTTTACTGATGTAGAACAAAAAGCTCTCGATTGCTTAGCGCTGATGAACCAAATAATTATTAATCGAGATAGAGCATCGAAAGAATGGTTAAAAAGAAAAATAGAAAAATTTATTGAGACTTCAAAAGATATTGGTTCCGAGATTTATATTTCTCGATGTTTGTTAATGATATTTGAAGTTGCGATTGAAAGAACAGATGAAGAAACAACGACAAAGTTAGAAAAAGAATTAAAAGCATGGCGAGGGCATACTCAACTCACAGCCTTTGAATTAAATTATTATGATAATTTAGTATGTTATGAAATGAAGTATAAGCACTCCATTGAAATTGATGAGACGATGCAACGCTATTATCAGATAAGTAAAAATACAATTCGAACAATGCAAAATATATATTCAACAAGTTTATTATTAGAAATTCAATTAGAAGAAGAAAAAGAAATACATCGAAGTGCACTGGAAGAAAAGAGATTACTTCAAAAGAAAATAGAACGAGATTCTTTTACAAATTTATATAATAAGGTTTATACAGAAATTAATATATCAAAGGAATTAAAGAAAATAATCGTGGATAGAAAACAAGCATTATTTGTAATGGATATTGATTATTTTAAAAAAGTGAATGATACATTAGGACATGATTATGGTGATATTATCTTATTGAAAGTTGCGGATATTCTAAGAGAAGTTTTAGATAAAAGCACAATTGTTGGAAGATATGGTGGTGATGAATTCGTACTCTTTGTACGTAATTTTAATGAAATTGATGAATTGAAAGATATTGCTCAAAGGTTATGCAATAAAGTTAGAAAAATAGAAGTAGATATTGATGATATGCCAAACATAACATTGAGCATAGGAATTGCGGTTAATCAAAAAGATCTAAATTTTAATCAATTGTTTAAACGAGCAGATAATGCACTTTATGAATGTAAGAAAAATGGACGTAATGGTTTTGTATTAGATGAAGATTAACGGTTGATAACAATGAGGTATATTGATGAAATATCATGATAAAGCAAAATATCAAAATTTAATGTTACTTCTTGAAGATGACAGCACAAGTGTTGAAGAAATGGAAATTGCATTGAACAAGCTTGAAGAGCTGGCAACGAAGGAGAATGATCTAGTAGGGTTAGCAGCCGTAAATTTTTATAATGCTTTAAAATACTCAGAGATTGATATTCCAAAAACAATTGAATTTGGAGAGAAAACATTGTCTTATGCTCAAGCAGGAAACAGTCAGTTTTTTGTTATGCGTGCATATAATTCCTTAGGGATTGATTATTCAGAAAAAGCAGATTATTTACAAAGTATGAACTATTATATCAAAGCGTATCATATCGCAACTAAAAATCCTGAATATAATTTTGAACCAACAATATTAAATAACATAGGAAATTTATTTGTTTGGTTAAAAGATTATGAAACGGCAATTAATTTTATTGAATCTTCATTTGAACAAGCGTCAAAAATACATGGTAAACTAAGTAAAAGTTTTTTACCTCAAGTCGCATTAAATATCATAGAACTTTATAGTTATAGTGAGGAATACAGTAAAGTAGATTATTGGAAAAGTGTAAATGTTGATATGGATGAAGGACGCAAAGAGGTAGTTGAAATTATATGCATGATGAATGATATTGTTCAATACCAAGGAGATATCCAAGGATTAGATGAAAAGATATCAATATATTTAGAACATGTGAAAAGAAATGATGACTTTATTTATATCTTTAGAAGTTTATTACGTGTGCTAGAATATTCAATTGATAAAGGAAATCAAGAAATTTGTTTGAAACTAATTGATGAAATGAAACAACGTAGAGAAAATTCAAGCTTAGCTATGCATGATTTGTATTTTTACGAGTGCCTGTACAACTATGATATTAAATATGTGCGTAAAGGTATTTCGCCAAGTAATAACTTTACAAAGTATTATGAGACAAGCAAAAGAATGAATGAAATATTAAAGACAGTATGTTCAAAAAACCTAATGATGGAAATAGAACTGGATAATGCAAAAAATCAGAAAAATGATATTTTGTTCGAACGAACTATTCTATTGCAAAAAGTAGAAAAAGATTCGTTTACACAGCTCTACAATAAAGTTTACATGGATGCCAAGATAAGTGAAGATTTAAAAATAAATAGGATTAAGTCAGAGAATAAAACAGCAGTACTTTATTTCATTGATATTGATTATTTTAAACGCATTAATGATACACTTGGCCATCAAAAAGGTGATGAAATTCTATTAGCAGTAACAAGTAAGTTATTAGAGTTTAAGCATGAGGGTACGTTGGTAGGGCGCTATGGTGGCGACGAATTTATAATTTATATGAGTGGTTATTTTGATTACGATTATATAGATAAGAAAACACAGAAGCTTTTAGATGAGCTAAAAATGATTGAAATACCAATTGAGGATATGGGACATCTAACATGTAGTATAGGTGTTGTTTTAAGTAAGACAACAAGAGATTTTAAAGCGTTATGTAAAAAAGCAGATCTTGCTTTGTATGAAGTAAAAGAAGCAGGAAGAAATGGGTATATCATAAAAGAAGACGTGTAATTGCGATTGTATAAAATGACTGAATAAGCTATGATATACCTACAAAAGTAGGGTGTTAACATGAACAAAG
>NZ_JAVXGL010000002.1:18518-73594 GCF_036657415.1 Anaerorhabdus sp.
GCAATCGCAACAGTTGCAACACCAAATGAAATATTAAAAAAATTTGACCTATATGCAAAAAAAGGCTATGGTCAAAATTTTATCATTGAACCAGGTATTGTAGAAAAGATTGCAGATTTTGCGAAATGCGATAATGAATGTGTAATTGAAATTGGACCAGGTATTGGCGCATTGACAGAACAATTATGTAAACGTGCTAAAAAAGTAATTGCGTACGAAATCGATACACGACTATTAGAGGTATTACCCTATTCGCTTAGTGAATATAATAACTATGAAATAAGACATCAAGATTTTTTAGAGGTTGATTTTGAAGAAGTTGTTAAAGAATGCAGAAAAGAATTTAATAAAGTAGTAGTGTGTGCAAATTTGCCTTATTATATTACAACACCTATTTTATTTAAAATATTTGAAAGTAAATGTGAAGTAGATAGTATTACAGTTATGGTTCAAAGAGAAGTAGCGGATCGCTTTTGTGCAAATATATCAACAAAGGATTATAATGCCCTAAGTGTAATTACCCAATATTTATATAATGTAAAAATGGTGATGAAGATCCCTAAGACAATATTTAACCCGCGTCCTAATGTGGATTCTGCCGTTATTCAATTCACAAAAAAAGAACATAAGATTACAGTGGACAATGAGCAAGTATATTTTGATTTTGTGAAAGCTTGTTTTAAACAAAGAAGAAAAACATTATTTAACAACTTAAAAGAAATCATTCAAGATAATAACAAAATAAGAGAAATACTAACGCAATGTAATTTATCAGAAACTGTTCGGGCAGAAGCAATCGATGGCGCGAAGTTTATCGAACTATATACAATGTGGAGTAACTTATGAAAGAAAGAGCTTATGCAAAGATTAATTTGAGTCTAGATGTTGTAAAGCGTCGTGATGATGGCTATCATGAACTCAATATGATTATGGTGCCACTTGAATTCTATGATGTTTTAAGTATGGAAATCAGCGATGAAATGTCAATGGAGAGTAATGCCGGCTATTTGCCAAAGACAGAGAAAAATACAATTATTAAGGCGATAGAAGTATTGAGAAAAGAATATGGATTTAAAGAAAATTTCAAAATAGTTCTACAAAAACATATTCCTACGCAGGCAGGACTTGCTGGAGGTAGTGCTGATGCTGCAGCTGCAATACGTCTCATCAAACGATTGTTGAAAATCAGTATGAGCAAGGAAAAAATGATTGAACTCGCTAAGAAAGTTGGCGCAGATGTTCCGTTTTGTTGTATTAATAAACCAGCATTAGTTTCAGGAATTGGTGAGAAAATTATTCCTTTTGAAGCAATCACAGATTTCTATGTATTATTAGTAAAACCATATAAAGGGGTTTCAACAAAAACTGCATTTGAAATGCTCGATTTTGAGACTGCTTATCATCCCGATTGTCTACAGATGAAACAAGCATTAGAAATGGGTGATTATGAAGAAATAATACACGCTTTGGGAAATACGCTTGAGCAACCATCATTTAAGCTTGTTCCTGAAATTGCCAAGATTAAAGAGCGATTAATCGAGTTAGGGATGGATGGAGTACTTATGTCGGGAAGTGGTTCAACGGTGTTTGGACTAACACAAAGCGAAGAATGTTTAGATAATGCTGCAAAAGAGATTAAAAAAATAGCAAGTTTTATCCGAAAAACAAAAATTCGAGATAAAAATAGATAAAAAGTGAAAAAAGAAAATAAAAAGCCCATTTGGGCTTTTTTTATGATCAAAATTTGAGTAGAATAGTAGGGTGGAGGGACAATTATGAAATCTGCAATACTGATGGCTGCAGGCAAGGGAACAAGAATGCAGTCAGATTTACCAAAAGTTATGCATAAAGTATGTCAAAAAACGATGGTTGAACACTTAATCGACACTGTTAAGCAAGCAGGTGCTGAAAAAGTAGTTACTGTTGTAGGATATGGTCATGAAGTGATTGAAAAGGCAATGGAAGGAAAAACTGAATTTGCTTTACAAGAACCTCAATTAGGAACAGGACATGCAGTAATGCAAGCGAAACAATGTGAACATGCTCAAGGAGAAACGCTTGTAGTGAATGGAGATTGTCCGTGTCTAACCGCAGACACATTTGAAGAACTTTACCAAGAAGTAAAAGATGCAAAAATGGTAGTCTTAACTGCAATCTTAGATGATCCAAGTGCGTATGGAAGAATCATTCGTGATGAAAATGGATTCATTCAACGTATTATTGAATTTAAAGATTGTACTGAAGATGAAAAAAAGATAAATGAAATTAATACTGGAATCTATGCGTTTGATAATGAAACTCTATTTTCAAACTTAAAAGATATTCAAAATAATAATGCTCAAAGTGAATACTATATTACAGATTTAGTTGAGATATTAAATAAAAAAGGATTAAAAGTGAAAGCAGTTGTCGCAAAAGACAATGAAGAAGTTGCAGGTGTTAATGATAAATATGAACTAGCTCGTGCAAATCAAGAAATGCAAAAACGCATCAATAAAGAATGGATGAAAAAAGGTGTTACAATGATTAATCCAGACGCAACTTATATTGGTGCAGATGTAAAACTAGAAGCAGAAGTGATACTATATCCAAATGTATATTTGGAAGGAAATACAACAGTTCAAAGAGGAACAACGATTCTTCCACAAAGTTTTCTAGATAATGCAATAATTGGAAAAGATTGTGTTATTGATAGTTCTAGAATTACAGATAGTGAAGTTAAAGATAACTGTACAGTTGGACCATTTGCACATTTGCGTATGCACTCAGTTGTAGAAAGTAAAAATAGAATCGGTAATTTTGTCGAGTTTAAGAATACAAACTTTGGGTTTGATAGCCGTTGTGCGCACTTGACGTATATTGGCGATAGTGACATCGGAAGTAAAGTTAATATTGGTTGTGGGGTCGTAACAGTAAATTACGATGGTAAAAATAAATTCCGTACAGTTGTAAAAGATGGAGCGTTTATTGGCAGTAACGTTAATTTAATTGCACCATTAACTGTAGGAGAAAATGCTGTAGTAGCTGCTGGATCAACCGCAACAGAAGACGTTCCAGATGGGGATATGGCCATTGGGCGTTGTCGTCAAGAGAACAAACCAGGTTATGGAACTAAATACAAAAACAAATAAGGAGAGTAAAACTGAAAATGAATGAGACGATTGTATTTGCATTAACATCAAGTGTTGATCTCGCTAATGAAATAGTGGACCACTTGAACTTGCCGTTGGGTAAAATTAGTGTTAAACATTTTGCGGATGGAGAAATTTTAGTAGAGCCAGAAGAAACTGTACGTGGACGTTCAGTTTATATTGTTCAATCAACATGTGCACCAGTAACTGAGCGATTAATGGAAGTGTTAATTTGTATTGATGCTTGTAAACGTGCAAGTGCAGGCGAAATCAATGTTGTAATGCCTTATTATGGGTATGCACGTCAAGACAGAAAAGCAAGAGCTCGTCAACCAATCACTGCAAAACTTGTAGCAGATTTATTACAAGTTGCAGGAGCTAATCGACTAATCACAATTGATTTACATGCATCTCAAATCCAAGGATTCTTCAATGTACCTATTGATGATTTAACAGCTGTTCCTATGATTGGACAATACTTTAAATCAAAGGCATTAGAAGATATAGTTGTAGTATCACCAGATCATGGTGGAACAACACGTGCACGTAAACTTGCCGATGCCATTGGTGCACCATTGGCTATCGTTGATAAACGTCGTCCTAAACCTAATGTAGCGGAAGCTATGAATGTAATTGGGGAAGTTGAAGGCAAAACAGTTATCGTAATCGATGACATTGTTGATACAGCTGGAAGCTTAGTAGCAAGTATAAACATTTTAAAAGATAAAGGTGCTAAAGAGATTTATTGTGCTTGTACTCATGGTGTCCTTTCTGGACCAGCAATTGAAAGAATTGAAAATTCTCCAATTAAAGAAATGGTTATCACAAATACAATCCCTCTCCCTCAAGAAAGCAAAGAAAGAACTACAAAGATTACTTCATTATCAGTTGCATATATGATTTCAAAAACAATTGAAGCAATTCAAACACATTGTCCAGTATCGGATGTATATGATTTGTTTGCTCCAAAAAACGATTAATTTAAAGAGACTTTGTCTCTTTTTCTTTTCTCACTAGCAAACCAGTATAACAATTGTTAAACTATAGTAAATATATTGGAGGATTAGTATGAACAAAACAATCGATTTATTATTGAAAAGGACTTCACTTCGTAAGTTTTCATCAAAATCTATTTCAAAAGAAGAAATGGATTGCATTATTACATGTGCTAAACAAGCACCAAGCGCAGGTAATATGCAAATGTATACAATTATAAATATTACAGATCAAAATCTTAAAGATCGTTTAAGTGTTACATGTGATAATCAACAGTTCATAAAAGAAGCAAGTCATATATTAATTTTCTGCAATGATATGAGCAAATGGAACCGGGCCTTTAAATTATTTAATGCAAAGAAGGAAGAAGACAAGTGTATTGATGAAGCTGACTTTATCTTAAGTATGCAAGACGCAGTAATTGCGGCACAAAATGCCGTAGTTGCAGCGGAAAGTCTAGGAATCGGAACTTGTTATATTGGTGACATTATGGAAAATTTAGAAATACATCAAGAACTTTTGCATTTGCCAGAATATGTGTTTCCATGTTGTATGCTAGTACTTGGATATCCTCAAAATGAAACAGAAGTACAACCAAGAAGACGATATGAAAATAAATATGTAGTATGTGAAAACACGTACCAAGAGTTGAGTGATAATGAAATCAAAGAAATGTTCTCAATTGGAACAATGGAAGAAACGGAAGATTGGATTAAACGATTTTATAATCGAAAGATTAATTCTGATTTCTTTAAAGAAATGGGAAGATCCTTACATAAAGCGATTCAAGAGTGGAAAAAATAAAAATGTGTTCTCTATTCAAGTGCTAAAGATGAATAGGGGACACATTTTATTTCTATATCAATTAAAATAAATTAATTGCAGTAGTTATAATGACAAAACATAATACAATATTGAACAAATTATGAATTTGTTTTTCAGTGAATTGGTGGTTTAACTTTGACCCAATGAGTCCACCAACAATTCCGGCAGGTATCATATAAAGTAGTGCTACTAAATCAAGACCCACATAACTTTGGGTTAATAAAACTTGTGATAATTTAGATGCTTGAGAGAAGAAAATCATAAATACAGAAATAACAGAAGCTGATTTTGTATTCATTGAGAAAAATAAAGTAAGAGCAACTAAGTTAATTGGGCCGCCACCTATTCCTAGGAATGCGGAAAGAAAACCAAAGAAGATCCCTACTAGAATCGGAGCAAGGGGATTTTTTAAATGCCAATGATATTTTTCTTTGAATTTGTTCATGTAAATCAAAACAATAATTAGTAGAATCATTAATACAAAATTTTGAATCTGTTTAATTGGAATATTATCAAACTTCAATAGGCTGGATAATAAGGATTGCCCTAATAATCCACCAATCATAGAACTTATGGCAATATAGGTCGCAAATTTCATATCAAACTTAGTATGTAAGCGATAATGTTTAAATAATGCTGCGGCAGACATTGAGAATACAGTAGCAGAAGACAATATACTAATAACAGCAGTAGAATAATTGCCAGATAAATCAAGTAATGGCTTAATAATAACGCCTCCACCTATTCCAGAAATTGCACCGACAATGGATGCACATAATGCGACAAGTAATGCAATCATAAATTCACCTCATACAAACAGTATAAAGATGAATGAAGTAGGATACAACAATTTAAATACTCAAATCTACATCAATAAACATAAATCTTAAGAAAGTCTTTAGAAATACCTAACAAGTTTCTTTATATCTATCCCATATGATTAATAACATAAAGAGGTTAGTTATGAATAAACAAGAGAAGATATATCAAATATTAAAAATAGTATCTATTATTGGAGGATTATTCTTTGTAATAGCCCTTGGAGCAGCCATATTTGTATTCTTTACAAGCATCGCATCAAATCCAGAAAACTTTAAAATATGGCTAGATAAGTTTGGGGTATTTGGAAGATTAGCACTGGTACTCATGATGTTTCTACAAGTCTTAGTGGCATTTCTACCAGGAGAAATCATTGAGGTAGGTGCAGGAGTTGCGTTTGGCACATGGGAAGGAATGTTTCTTTGTTTATTAGGGTCAGGACTTGCAACATATTGTATTTTGACGCTAGTAAAAAAATATGGCAATAACATGGTTGAACATTTTATGCCTAAAGAAAAAATAGAAGGGCTTTCTTTCTTAAAGAACGAACAAAAGTTTTATCCTCTTGTATTTATGATTTTCTTCATTCCAGGAACACCTAAAGACTTTATTACATATTTTGCTGGCTTAATTACAAAAATAAATACAATGAAATTTGTGGTAATCACAACATTCGCAAGAATTCCATCTGTGATTACATCTACAATAGCCGGTGAAAAATTAATGGGACAAGACTTTACATCAGCGTTTATTATCTATGGCATTACATTTCTAATTAGTATAGTGGGAATTCTAGTTTATAGAAAAATTACTACAATGAATAAATTAAAGGGAGAAATTTAATATGAAAGTTAGTGTATTAGTACCAGTTTATAATTCAGAAGATACAATTTATAATTGTATTCGTTCAATCATGAAACAAACATACCAAGATTTTGAGATTATTGTGGCTAATGATGGCTCAACAGATTTAACAAAAAGTCGGCTAGAAAAATATAAAAAACACTTTGCGAATAAACTCCACGTTTATCATTGTGATCATCAAGGGGTTGCCGCTACACGCAATACTTTACTAAAACATGCAACAGGTGACTATATTATGTTTGTGGATGCTGATGACATGATAAGTGAGAATATACTAGAAGTTATGGTGAATAAACTTGAACATTATCAAAGTGATGTTGTAATTTGTGGTAATGATTTTAACGGAGTGTTCGGGTTAAAAAATACAGTCGAAAAGGAAATGATTCCCAGTCGAAGAGAAGTGATGAAATACTTATTAAAAGATACTAAAATACGTAATTTCTCATGGGGAAAACTATATCGCAGATCAATATGGGAAGGAATTTCTTTTCCTTTAGGAGAGCTTTTTGAAGATGTTTCAACAGTGCATAAAGTATTAATCAAAAGCAAAAAGACAGTGATTATACCGGATGTTTTATATCACTATAATATACAATCAAAAGGCAGTATCACACACTCATTGCGTACAGAAATTCTTCCATATATGATACAATCATTTGAGAGTCAAGCAAGAAATATTCTAGAGTTTGACCCAACATTAGAAAAAGAAGTTAAGCGAATGTTGACTAGAAATAAACTTATAGCATTATTGAGCTTAGTAAGACATATGGATTTTGATGGCAAAGTTCTACATACGATTATGAGAAAAGAAAATATACAGTTAACAGTAAATAAGAATTAGTGGGGGAGCAATTATGGGAGATAGAATACTTGTAGTAGAGGATGACATAGAAATTGGTAATGCGATAGAAATATATCTCAAAAATCAAAACTATGAAGTTTTACGTGCATACAATGGAAAAGAAGGATTAGAGGTTATTTCTAACAACGAAATTCATCTAGCGATTGTTGATATGATGATGCCGGAAATGGATGGATTAACGATGATTATGAAGCTAAGAGAGGAACATGATTTTCCAGTGCTGATATTATCCGCGAAATCAGAAGAATTAGATAAAATTACAGGTTTAAACATGGGTGCTGATGATTATGTAACAAAACCATTCACGCCAATGGAACTTTTAGCGAGAGTTAATTCACAATTAAGAAGATACAATCGTTTTCGCAATAAAGTTATCGAACAAGAATCTGCATGCAATCATGTAGTGGGTGGATTAGAAGTAAATGAGGATACAAAAGATGTAAAAGTAGATGGTGAACTAGTAAAGTGTACACCCATCGAATTTAAGATCTTGTTATTACTGATAAAAAATCCAGGACGTGTTTATAGTTTAGAGTCGATTTATGAACAGGTATGGAATGAAGATGCAATCGCAACAGATACTGTTATGGTACATATAAGAAACATTCGAGAAAAGATAGAAATAGACCCAAGAAACCCTAGATATTTAAAAGTAGTATGGGGTGTTGGTTATAAAATAGATAAGGGGTAGAAGATGAAAAAAATAGATAAAACATTTAAACAGCTCTTTATTTTCTTGTCTATTATTGCGGTTATTTCGTTAGGTATATTATCGATATCTGCAGATGAGGCGAATAGTCAAAACAACAATGTGTATAAGACGGCATTTAGAAATAATCAACAATTAGAAAGCCTATTAAATGATGCAACATTTGAACTTTATTGTTCAGACCAAATGAAACTAAATAGTTTCCTATACTACACTGATGTCTTTAAGATTGAATTTAAAGAAGAAAATGGAAATATGATTCAAGGAATAGATCGCTCTAATTATAAGAACCGAATGAATGAATATATCCTGAATAATGTAGTAGAACAGCTTGGGGACATTCGTGGATTACAAGCGTTATATATTAATAACGATACAAACCAAAAAACGTATTTAGAACGTTCATCAAATTTACCGATGACTACGCTAGAAGCAAACGAAAAAAACTATCAATTTTGGTATCGAGTAAACTTTGACGAGAATGGTAATCAAACAGTTCAAAAACTAGATGATGGTGTCAACATCTATATTGATCCGTTTATAACAGTTTTTAATGAAGCATCAAAATGGTTTCTACAAGAAGAAGATGTAACAGGTGAGTACGCAACATATAATGGTATAGAAATTGATTATCAAATTCCAAAGCTTACAAATTGCACAGTGATATTTGGAATACCAGATTCACTGGATATGAATGATAACATCATGAATTATATTGATTATACGATTGCATCGCAACAAAGTATTTATTATCTAGGAGAAGTTAATATTTTATATACAATTATTGCCATGGCATTATTGGGGTTAATTTATCCACTTAAAAAAATTCGTGAGTCTTTTGCGGGTCGTTGGTTAGATAATGCTTGCTGGGAATTAAGAGCATTAATTGTATTTACAGGAATAATGATTATTAATATACCACTAAGTTTATATAATAACTTATCATATAGCGTAACAGAAAGCATGATGAATGAGGCAAGTATGCTTAATTATATCCTAGCACTTATTCTAGCTTTCGTTGCTGCAATAGTCATGGGATATGGAGTGATAATATCTATCTATTGGATAAAGACAATTTTTACGGATGGTCTTAAAGAAAACTTGAAAAAGATAAAAACAAAAGAAATCGTTAAAGGTGTTTATAGAACGCTTAAACAATGGTTCTATGATTGTTTAACAATACAACTATCGAAAGAATCTTATATAAAATTAATTGGTATTCTTGCAGCGAATGTATTTATTCTATGTAGTATTTTCTGGATTTTTAATGATGAATTTTTAGGCGCACTCATTTATTCAATTGCATTATTTGTACTCATTCTTAAAATCTTTAAGGAGATACAAAAAAACTATACACAATTACTCACATGTACTAGACGTTTATCGCAAGGTGATTTAGAAACTGACATCACTGAAGAGTTAGGTGTATTTGACCCTATTAAAAATGAGTTAGAAGATATTCGAATTGGTTTCAAAATTGCGATTGATGAAGAAACTAAGAGTCAAAAAATGAAAACTGAACTAATCTCGAATGTATCACATGACTTAAAAACACCACTTACATCTTTAATCTCTTATGTCGATTTATTGAAGAAGGAAACGGATGAAGAAAAGAAAAAAGATTACTTAGAAACAGTTGAGAGAAGTTCATTACGACTAAAACATTTAATTGAAGATTTGTTTGAGGTAAGTAAAGCGAATAGTGGGGATATACGATTAGATATTGTCGATGTAGATATTGTGTCTTTAATCAATCAGACATTATTTGAGTTAGCTCCACAAATAGAAAAGTCTGGATTAACATTTAAAACAGATTTTGAAAAAGAAAAGATGATTATGCGGTTAGATGCACATAAAACATACCGTATTATTGAAAATCTATTTAATAACGCAATTAAATATTCTATTCCTAATACAAGAGTATATGTGAAAGTCACAGAGGATGAAAGAACAATGGAGTTTTCAGTTCGCAATATATCTAGCGAAGAAATTACATTTGATCCTAATGATTTAGTAGAACGATTTGTACGTGGCGATAAATCTAGAAATTCAGAAGGTTCAGGGCTAGGACTAGCAATTTCAAAAGGATTCACTGAGGCGCAAGATGGTAAATTATCAATTGAAACCGATGGTGATTACTTCAAAGTAACAGTTAAATTTAAGAAATAAAGACTAAGTGAAAACTTAGTTTTTATTTTAGTAGAGCATATTTATAGAAGTATTGTAAATTAGTGATATATTGTAGATAAAGACAACTAACAACGAGAAATCATGATTACCTTAAATAGTATCTTATAATTAATATTCAATTTTTCATTTACTAAAAAGGTGGAATATACTCGTTGATATTCAAGATTTAAAAAAATTGGAAAAGAGGGAGTATTATGATAAAAATAATAAATCATGAAAAAATGGGAAAGAGTGAAATGGGTTGGTTACACAGCATCTTTCATTTTTCATTCGCCGAATACTATAATCCTAATAATATTCATTTTGGAGCATTAAGAGTAATCAATGATGATATTTTTGATGCAGGGAAAGGATTCGGCACACATCCCCATGAAAATATGGAGATTATAAGTTATGTTGTTGAGGGTACCCTAACACATAAAGACAGCATGGGTAATAAACGTGATTTAGTTCGTGGTCAGGTTCAATATATGAGTGCTGGTACAGGTGTAACACATAGTGAATTTAATCTTACAGAAAATCCTTTGAGATTTCTTCAAATTTGGATAATTCCAGATAAAAAAGAATATCCACCAAACTATGGTGACTATCAATTTGAATGGAAGGATAGAGAAGGAAAATGGTTACAAATAGTTTCAGGACCTGAAGGTAATGGACCTATTCATATTCATCAAGATATGAATATATCAGTCATAAGTTTAAAAGCAGATGAAGATATAAATTATGATATTCAAGCTGATCGCCAAGTTTATCTTGTTCAAATTGAAGGCAATGGCATGATTAATGGTGAATTGATAAATGAGAAAGATGGAGCGGAGATTTTTGATGAATCAAAAATTAAACTGAGCGCTAAAACAGATTCACATTATATTTTATTTGATATGAGTAAATAAAGGTTATCGAAAGATAACCTTTATTGTATAAAAAGAAGAATAGAATTTTTATGGTAAAATAAAAACAAGTGGGGGAGTGATAATTTGACTATAGGTATATTGTTAGCAGGAATTATTGTTGTGGCGTGTGTATTCTTAAATCGTGCAACACAAAAGGCGGGACTTCCTGTTTTGGTGGCATTTATTGGACTGGGATTACTTTTTGGAACAGATGGAATTCTAGGAATATATTATGAAGATTATGAAACAGTAGAAAAAATATGTACAGTAGCTTTAATATTTATAATTTTTTATGGTGGATTTGGAACCAACTGGAAACATGCAAAACCAGTAGTATCAAAAGCTATCTTATTATCAACTTTGGGTGTTCTATTCACAGCATTATTAACAGGACTATTCTGTCATTATGTTTTGCATTTTGGACTACTAGAAAGTTTTTTGATTGGCTCAGTAATCAGTTCAACAGATGCAGCATCAGTATTTTCTATCCTACGTTCTAAACGCTTGGGATTAAAATATAATACAGACTCCTTGTTAGAAATTGAGAGTGGTAGTAATGATCCAACATCATATACGCTAACTATTTTAGTATTAACAATGATGACAAGTGGAATACAACTCCAAAGCACATTGCAATTTATAATATTACAATTTGCGATGGGTATATTCTTTGGTTTTATCGTTGCATATGGAGCAACATATATCTTAAAAAAAATAAAACTCACAGCAGATGGATTTGACTTAGTGTTTCTTGTGGGGATAGCATTAGTGTCATATGCTGTAGCAACATACTTTAATGGGAATGGTTACTTAAGTGTTTATATAACAGGAATAATATTAGGAAATCAAAAAATGACGAATCAAAAAGCATTTGTACATTTCTTTGATGGAATTACAGGATTAATGCAAATGGTAATTTTCTTCCTTTTAGGGTTTCTTGCGACACCTTCGCGAATTCCAGATATTTTTATACCAGCGATTTTAATTATGATTTTTTTAACGGTAGTAGCAAGACCTTTTGCGACATTCTTATTATTAAAACCCTATGGATGTAAATTCAAACAATTATTGCTTGTTTCGTTTGCTGGATTAAGAGGAGCAGCTTCAATTGTATTCGCAATACTTGCGACAGTTCGTTTAAATGATTTATCTATTGATTTATATCACATTGTATTTTTCATAGTTTTATTATCAATTTTAATTCAAGGTACATTCTTACCCAAGGTTTCCAAATGGCTTGACATGACAGATAAGAATATTGATGTATTGAAATCATTTAGTGATTATTCAGATGAAGTAGATTTACGATTTATAAAAGTTAACTTAAATTCATCGCATAATTGGATTAATCAAGAAATCAAAAATATAACGTTACCACCAGATACATTAATAATATTAATTTTGCGGAATAAAGAAAAAATAATTCCAAGTGGAAAGACTATACTTCAAGAAGGTGATCAGCTTATTTTGAGCGCATATAAATATCGAGGAGAAAATCAAATTTGTCTACAAGAATATATTATTGAAAAAGGTAGTGAGTGGATACAAAAAACAATTAAGGATTTCTCTCCAAAAGCAAATGAACTTGTCATTATGATTATTAGAGATAGCAAAACAATTCTTCCTAGTGGTGATACAAAAATTGAGGAAGAGGATATATTAGTTTTATATACGAATGAACTTGTTCGATAGAAGATCATATGATTTTTATTTACAGTTTATAAAGAACAACGTATAATTTATAAAATTAGTTAGGAGTATTCTATGAGTTATATAGATTTACACAACCATTCCTTCTATTCAGATGGAACATACAGTCCAAAAGAAATCCTTCAAATGGCACAAGAGGAACAAGTGAGTGTGCTTGCAATCACCGACCATAATGAATTAAAAGGAACTGAAATATTAATGGAACTTGCAAAGAATACAGATATTCAATGTGTAACAGGGGTTGAAATAGATTGTACTGAATTTGGTAGAAATATTCATATGCTTGGCTATAACTTTGATTTGGAAAATGAACAGTTTAGAGAATTTGTGACCGCGAATAGAGTGTTACTCGATGTCGCAAATCGTGATTTTGTAGAAATGATTGCCAAACAAGACACTAGAGTATCACTAGAAGATTATGATAATTATGAGTATGATCGACGATTAGGTGGATGGAGAGCAATCCATTATTTTGTAGAACGTGGTGTTGCAGGTGATTTAGATGAGTCATTTGATTTGTTTTTTAAAGGGGACTTTTCCTATGAAGATATTTCATTTTTTGGAGTGAAGCGCGTCATTGATGAAATTCATCAAGCACATGGTAAAGCAATAATTGCCCATCCAGGTCGAGTTTTTAAAGATTTAAATGATGCAGAATTTGAAGAAATATTAAGAAAATTAGTGATGTTAGGAATAGACGGAATTGAATGTTATTATCCAAAGCATACAGAAAAACAAGCGGAAATTTGTTTGAAAATTTGCGAAATATTCAATTTATTTGTTACATCAGGTTCAGATTGTCATGGAACATTTGAGACTACTAAAATTGGGCAGATGAAAACCGTACCATCACAAGTAAAAATAAATTTTGATATTGAAAGATAGTGAGAAAGGAATATACTAAAAGTATATTCTGCTCCCATCTTCTAATCGGTTAGGAAACACGGTTCTCATCCGTGCAACGAGGGGTTCGAATCCCCCTGGGAGTAGAAATAAAATAAAACTAGAAATGCGAAAGCATTTTTTATTTTGATTTCAAGTAGTTTTAAAAAAATACTCATGATATACTAGCGATACATGAAATAAAAAATTGATAGATTATATTTTAAATGATAATAATGAGGATAAAACATGGATAAATCACTTTATGTAATGATAATTGAAAAAGGAAAAACATATAATAAATTAACAAAAGCAGTAATAGAAAGACATGTTGCAAATATCAAGAGATTAGATGATAGCGAGATACTAGAAATATGTGGCGTTTTTAAAAGCTATCCAGGAGTTGCTGGGATGTATATAATTAGAGCAAATAGTTATGAAGATGCTGAAGAAATATGCAAAAAAGAACCACTTGTTTTAGAAGGATATGCAACTTATAAGCTAAAGGAGTTTATAGTAGCGAATCGAGATAATAATTATTTACTATAAGGTTATATGATAGTCATAATTGAAAAGTGGAATAATTCTCATTCAAATGGATATTTTACACTTATAAATGAAGTGTTTATTTGCTATAGTGTTTGTAAGAGAATAGAACAAAATCTTTGAAACAAAAGATTTTGTTAAAGATTAAATATAGGGGGCTGAAATATGTTTAGAGAAATGCGTAGATTTAAACAAGTTTTATCTAAGGAAGAATGCATTCAGGTATTAAATCGAGGTACAAATGGTGTATTGGCTGTGATAGGCGATGATGGATATCCTTATACTATTCCACTAAGTTATTGTTATTGTGATTCAAAGATTTATTTTCACAGTGCAAAAGCAGGGCACAAAATCGATGCATTAGAAAAAAATGATAAGGTATCCTTTTGTGTTGTTGATGCGGATAATATCGTACCTGAAAAATTCACTACCTATTTTAGAAGTGTTATCGTATTTGGGAAAGCCCGTGTATTAAGAGATGAAGAAAAACGATTTGCGTTAGAACTTTTGATAGATAAATATTCAAAAGAATTCAGTAATAATAAAGAAGCAGAAATCAGTGGAAGTTTTAATGCGGTTAGCTGTATTGAATTAACAATAGAACATATGTCAGGTAAAGAAGCAATAGAATATATTCGAGAAAAAGAAAGTAATAACTAGGAAAGTTGTAAACTTGAGGTGAAAGTATGAATCTACAAGATGAATTAATACTAAGACTAGCAACTTTGTTTGCTGACCAACAAGTACAACTAGATAATGTAAGACAAGGACAACAGCTGATTACAAATTATTTTGGTTTTGATATATCTCTTGTATATGAACCAGGATTAAATAATCAATTGAATGAAATGTCACGATATTCAAATACCAAAAAAGAATATCCCAAAATATTGGATTTAAATAATCTTGAAGAAGAATTCAACAATCGTTTAATATACGAAAGTTTTTTAATGTTGAATAAAAATGATGAATTATCAGAATATGAATTGAAATTATTAAATATGTTTGATGCTAAAACGTTATATGTCGAATCAGTGCTTGATGATAATGATCGAATATTTGGTATTGTGATAAATGCTGGTAAAAGGCTGGAATATAGTAATGAAGAATTCAATTTGTTACATATTACAAATGCAATGTTGATTAAATATACATCGTTTAATTTATATAAGAAACGTTTGCGATTCGCTCAAAAATCATTAGAGAAGATTTTAGATAATACAGGTATAGACATTTATGTAAATGATTTCAATACACATGATATTTTATATGTAAACGAATCAATGGCATCCCCTTATGGTGGTAAAGATAAATTTATGGGAAACAAATGCTGGCAAGTGCTTTTTCCTGGGCAAACAGGTCCTTGTGAGTTTTGTCCACAAAAGAAGATTATTGATGAAAAAGGAAATCCAACAAAAGTATATATTTGGGACTATCAACGGGCATTTGATGGTTCGTGGTTTAGAGTCTTTAGCTCAGCGTTTACGTGGGTTGATGGAAGACTTGCGCATATTGTAAGTAGTGCAGATATCACTGACAACAAGAAAAATGAAGAACTCATAAAATATATGGCCCATTATGATTCGTTGACTAAACTACCAAATCGAAGAATGTTACTTGAAAAATGCAAAGCGAAAATTGATAATGCGAGTGAGAATGAGCAGGGATATTTATTGTTCTTTGATATTGATGGATTCAAATTGATTAATGATAATTTTGGTCATGATGCAGGAGATGAATTTTTGATTAATTTAGGAGAATTCTTTAGCAATATTCCTATGCTGAAAGATTCGATATATCGCAATGGTGGCGATGAATTTGTCGCTCTCATTGGCAAAGTCGAAAAAGAAAGCATTCGTAGTTTGTGTCACTTTATTCTAGAAAGATTTAAAAAACCTTGGGAACTTAAAAAAGGCACAGTTTTTTGTGGTGTAAGTATTGGTGTTGCGTGTTATCCAGAAGATGGTAATAGTGCTAGCCAACTTCTTCAAGTAGCTGACCGTGCTATGTATAATGTCAAGAAAACAGGTGGTGGAAACATGCTGTTTGGATATGAAATTGAAGATTAAAAGGTTTGATTTAAAGATTAAGTTGGTTTATAGTAATATCCACAGAGGTGTTGCGAATGAATTATATAGATGGACTTATTTTAGGAATACTTGCAATTGTAATTGGCGTGACAATGATGCTGATGAGTAAAACAAAAAAGACAAATTGTTCTGGCACCTGTTTAGGTTGCTCAAAAGAAACAACATGTCGGATTAAAAACTTAAAAGAAGATTATGATAAAGATAAAAAATCAAGTTGTGGTTGCCACTAACTTGATTTTTCTTTATTTAATATGAATAAATGTTTCTAAGTCGAAACTGCAGATATATGCTTCAATAACTCTTTGTGGGAATAAAATAGATAAAGCTATTTTATAAGTGTTGATTTGTTGACTATATCGTTGCAATAAAATTTCTTGTGTTACATTTCTATCGGTCTTAAAGTCAATTAAGATGATAGCTTGATCATCTACTGCAATGAAATCGACAGATCCTTGTATCAATTTATTATCATTACGTACGGCAAATGGAAACTCTTTATGAATATCCATAGACAAACATTGTTTGTAAATTTTTGATTCACTAAAACGTATTAATTTTTCTCTATCCTCTAAACTCAATTCACTATCATTGAAATCAGCGTTGGTCCATACACGATTAGGTAGAATTTCAATCCATTTATGAACAAGATTACCACGACTTGATGAAGAAATAGCATCGAAAGTAAGTTGTGGGACAAAATAATTTTCAGTTGAACTTGGAGACAGTGATTCAATAGAAGCATCAGTTAATTGATACTTAGGTAATTCAATTTGAGTAGTCTCGTGGCGATAATTCTTTGGTTGAACTTTTAATTCATTAACCGTATAAATAGTGAAATTATCATTATTGCCAAGAGAATTTAAAATTGTGTATGTCATACCTTTGCGTTTATTCAAGTGCTGAAGTGTTAACTTTGTTGGGTTAATCTCTTTGTCAATATTATCGACAATGATTAATTTGCTTTCGGCACGCGTTAAGGCAACATAAAGAACACGAATACCTTCTTCTAAGTCATCAAGATTAATTTTATATTCTAAAGCAATTCGTTGAAAAGTTGGTCGGCGGAAACGATAAGGTAATTTTAATGAATGAAAAGCAACTCCAAGTTCGCTGTCCACAAGAAGTGCATTCGCCTTGTCTTTAAGTTTATTTTCAGATGTACTCCAATAAAATACAACTTTATATTGAAGTCCTTTAGAATGATGGATAGTAACAGAACGAACAACATCTTCTTCTGGTCCTAAAGCAACAGCTTCATTTGATTTTTCTTGAATGTTTAAATCAATTTGTTGAATGAATTGACGTAAACTGATAGAAGTTTTTTCGAATTGCGTTGCTTTCTCGAAAAGTAAATCAAAGTTTGTACGTTGTTGTTGATCCAATCCTTGGTCAACAAAGTTATTAATTGTAGCGATTTTATTTAATAGCGAACATAAGCCGTGAGATTTTAGAATCTCTCTACACGCATAAATATCATTTACAAGAGGGTGATTAAATTTCAAACATCCTTCCCAAAGAGAAGATGAACTTAGCTTTAGGTTTGCACATTCATCATCGCTTGTAAAGTAAAGTGGTGATGTTAAAACGGATAACAAAGATATCTCATCAATATCTTCTACAAGTCTAAGCATACTTAACACAATGGCACAACAGTAGGATTGATAGAATCCTTCTTTTGCATCAATACTATAAGGAATATTATATTCGTCAAAAACCTGCTTAATTAAATTTTTATCACCATGGGTGCGAGTTATGATTACGAAATCACTCCATTTATTATAGGAAGTAGAATTTTTCATTTCAACAATTTTTTGTGCGATGAAATGAGCTTTAATTTGTTTGTTTTCCAATGAGTCATGATCTTCTTTTATGGATGCAGTATTAATTTTATAAAACTCTACAGGATTACTTGTTTCCATTTGTGATGGAGTACCAGGCTGTACAAAATCACGTTCAAGATAAACATCACGACATCCTTCAACGTTCATACAATTACGGAACAAATCATTTGTGAATTGTACGATGGATTGATTAGAACGATAGTTATAGGCAAGTGTAATATTTTCAACGCTTTCATCATTCATAAGGGTACGCATGATTTCGGGTTTTGCTTTTCTAAATTTATAGATAGATTGTTTAACATCACCAACACGGAAAACATTGTTCCCATTAGAAACCATAGTTAACAATTCATTTTGAATTTCATTTGTATCTTGGAATTCATCGATTAGTATCTCTTTGAATAGTAATTGATATATTTTTGCTATTCTTTGATTATCAGCTTTCAATACTTGATAAGCTAATTGTTCCATATCATCAAAATCGATTCCGCGTAATTCCAATTTGTTTTGTTTGAAAGCTATGCTTACTTTTCTTGCGAAAGTGAGACATGTCTCAACGAGTGAACTCATTTCATTGGAATCATTTTTCATTGTTTCAAAATCAACATATTTACTAATGCAATTTTCACGATGGGTTTTAAGGTTCTTGCATAGAGTATCTTTGAAATATTCATCTTTTGTTATTGTTTTGATATCCTTTGACAAGGCACTTCTAAATGAACGGATGAAGCCATCAATATCTTTGTTATCAATGTATTGATAAACATCACGAGTAAAGTCTAATTTTAAATTGATAGACTGAATAACTTTTTCATTTTCTGGTGCATGCAATAAACAATACTTTAAACACTCTTCAATTCCTTGAAGTTGAATATCTACATCAAGACGACATGCTGCAAAGAATAGTTGTGCAAGTGCAGGAGTAATATCTGCGGGTGTTTTAATATGTTGATAATTCATTTGAGCATTTTTGTACCAAGCATCTTCATCCAAAGAAGCAGCGGCAGTTTTCATAATAGTTAGAATTGCGTCTTTGAAATCTTCAAAGTCTTCTGAACGAGGAGAAAAATAGTGAGCACATTGTAATGTTTCATCAAATTGTGTTGTAAGCATTTCTTGAAGTACAGATTCAAATGCATTTTGTTTTGCAAGTTCTACTTGCCCATCTTCAAGAATAGTATTAGCGATGGCAGGGTCAAGACCTAAAGCATCGGCATGTTTTTTTATTAAGTCTAAACAAAAAGAATGGATTGTTGATATGCGCGCATTTTGAAGGAGAACAAGTTGTTTTTGAATATATTCTTTATCAGCGTTAGGTGAAGTATATTCTTCATTTAATCGCTTTGATAAACGCTTCTTCATTTCATTTGCGGCAGCATCAGTAAAAGTAACCGCAAGAATCTCGTCCATACCAATACGGTCAACGAGGCAGCGTTTTGTTAGTCGTTCAACAAGGACAGCCGTTTTACCAGCGCCTGCAGAAGCAGATACAAGAATATTTCGTCCTGTTGTATTAATCGCTAAGCTTTGTTCAGGATTCCATTTCATCAGTATCACTTCCTTTCTTCAAAGAACAATCAGCATAAACAAGTGCTTTCTCTTTTCTTTGTTCTCCTTTGAATCGACATATTGTTTGATATTTACAATAGGTACAAGCTCCTTCAACAGGATCAACAGGAATAAGACCTTGTTGAAGTTTATCTACAAGAAGTTGGTAGAGTTCTTTAAGTACTTGATCAATTAAGTTGAAATCATAAATTGTAAAGGATAATCCTTTCGATGAAGTACGAATACCAACACAATGGCGACCATCATAGTCAAGTAATTCACTTTCATTAAAAGTCCATCCAGATAAACGATGATTTTTCATAAAGTTTTGATGATAATCTTCCTCTGTAAATTCCACAAGATTACCACGTGTTACTTTTGCAGCAGCAATATCAATATTGTCATTTTTTAATGAATAATAATAAGCACCACAAGGTTCTCTATCAAATTCTTTTGTCGCAAGAATTAAATAGGTGAGTAATTGAAGTTTAAGCCCAGCCTTGAAGGAAGTTTCAGTAATTGATTTTGAACTGCTCTTGTAGTCAATAATACGTAATAAATTGGATGCGAAATCTATTCTATCGATGTATCCATTAATTTTGATATGTTCAAAATAAGTAGAAGTAAATTTGTATTCAAAATGAGATGGAACAAAGGATGTATTTAATTCCATATCTGCAAGAAATTCAAAAGATATTTGTAGATTATCAATCATTTTAGTGATGATACAGTTAATTTTTAATACTTCTTTAGGAAGCAATGTTTTAAGTAATGAAATTTGACCTTGAGCGATTGCCAACATTTCTTCTCTTGTGATTTTGGCGTAATCTTTACCATAAGTTCGACAAGCATGTTCAAGAATTGCATGTTGAATACTTCCAATGGTATTTGCGGCTAACTCTGTACGTGATTGTTCATTAACACGTAATCCATAGTTAACGAAATAGGCATATGGGCATTCAAAATATTTTTCAAAGGAAGAAATACTACCATGCAATAAATCATCTTTGAAGAAAAGAGACTGTGCAATTTCAGGACTTAACGTATGCTTTTCAATAAATCGATAATTATTGGAGTTACAGTTTAGTTCACCTATTGAAGAGAATTTTGATTCAATTTCAAAAGCACTTTCTGATTTTTTCCCTTGGTAATCAAGTACAGAATAAGTGTAATATAATTCATCAGTAGCACTGTGCTCAATCCATTTAAGTTGATTCATATAAGCGTCAAAGCGATCTTGCATAGAAGGGAAAGGCGTTTTAGCACGATAAGATTCATCAAAAATTCCACTATAAGAAGAAAAAGCAGGGAAGTTTCTTTGGCTTGCACCAACAACATAGCTACGTTTTCTTGAAGGTAAAGGATGAGTGCAATCGGTAATACCAACACGACCTAATACACTTGATTCTTCATTAACCATTGTTTGATTCAAACAATCAACAAGATAAAGTAAGTCGTCCATTGTTTCAAGATAAGTAGATAATTCTTCAATGGTATTTTTAACTGTGTAAACTTCTTTGAAATATTCGGTATTCTTGAAATGTTCTACACATTGATTGAAAACAATATGTAAGATTTCTTTTGGATTATTTTGAGTAAGGATTAAGTTGATAATATCAGCATTTTTTTGAATAAATAGATTGAATTCCTTTTCCTCCTCAAGTAATAGAGATAACTCATTTCTATTTAATAACTCCTGATTTAATTCATTTGAGATTGTATGATGTTCATAAGTACAATCCTCAAGTTTAAAAATGAATTGATTTATATAATTTAAACATGGATTATTAATCGATGTAGAGAAACAATTTTGTTCAAATGCATGGATAAGTGAAGCAACATCTTTTTTAATAAAACAATTTAAGTAAGCTGTTGCGGCAACAGCTACGCGAGATAGATGACTTTTATGGGCAAATCCATGAGGTATTTTATAGCGGTCAAAAATTTGTTTTATTACATCATAATAAGAAGAGTCAGCACAAATAATTAAAATATCTTGTGCACTTATCTGATCACGAATGATTTCCTGTGCAATACTTTCTATTTCTATGCGAGGGTTTAAAGCATGACGATAACTTTCACTTTTAGGAGTTACATCAAATAAATTGATAGATTCTATACCCTGTTCAACGAATTTTTTATGTAAAGAATAATCAAAATAATCTGTTAAAAATGGATGTGTTGTGACAATATTTGTTAAATCAAAGTCTTTTTCAATTAAATCTGCTAAATTTTTTTCGGATAGGTTTTCTTTAAGACATAGTTGTAATAACGACTTTAACTCTTTATCACTACTGGTTTCACTAGGTAGATCAGCGATAGAAATTTTATATAAAGCCATCTCTTTCGCAAAAGAAATAAGCTGTCTAGAAAAGTTATAAAAGCTAAACATTTTTCCATAAATAGGATAGTTTTCGCCTTTATTTATAAGCTTTTTGTAATAACTGTAGATTAATACATGTGTGGGTATTTCGGTTGGAAGTGACGCAGTTAACCAACTTCGAAAAGGAGTCCATTTGAACTCGGTTAATACAGATTCTTCATAATTATCAAGTAGTTTAAGAATGATTGCATCTTTACTTGATGAATTTACCCAGGTTGTTTTCAAATTTATCACCGCCTTAATTTTATCACAACCAAAACTTTTATTGTCACATTTGTGATAAATAGGCTATAATAAATGCGTATAAACATATAGTTGACAGGAGGATAAGCTGTGATTTATGAAATACTAACAGCCTTCGTCGACACTCGAAAAAATGGAAATGATTGCGTCTTCAATGGGTACCTAGAAGACTATTTACATTATCTAGAAAGTCACGAAGAAAATCTCCCAGCTTTTTTCCAACAAATCTTAGAGCTTCACCCGAATGCACGAATTTGTGCAGGACTAAACTTAGGTATAAATAAAGATGTAGTATCAAATCAAATTATTGGATATAAGGATGCATTTAAACTGGAGGGGAAACCACTCATTTGTCCATATTTGCTTTATCTTCAACAAAATGATGATGAAAGATTGTTTATACTTACAGGGCAAGGTAAATCAAGTTACCTATATGCTAAGTCACTGTATTTTTGTTTTACTGAACCAACTGGATTGTTTGAAGCATTTAAAAACAACATCGTGACTATGGATACTAGAAATGGCGATCGTGTTGTACTAGCAGCACGTGAAGCTTTTGAAAAACGTGCGGGAATTATTCAAAAAGAAATTGACCACGAAGTATATCCAAATTATGAAGAGTTGAAAGATGCGGCAATGGAAGAAGCTAATGCGATTAAAGAAACAGCTTTTGATAGAATTCGTCCATTGGAAGATAAAACAGAAGAAATTAAGCGAACAGTAGCACGCTGGTTCTTATTAAAGAAACTAGTATATGTGCAATACATGGTTAATAAAGCAATTCTGCAAACACGCTACGAAGGTGATGTAAAGAAACAAAGAGCTCAAGCAAGAGAATATAGTAAAGCAATACCATTTGTCGCATTTAGCGAATTATGGCGTTGTAGTGGAGAGAACCTTCCTTCAGAAAAAAAGGAAGAAGAATTAGATTAGTTAATACAGCATAAGACATCATTGGTTTATTCGCGATGAATAAATAAAATGGTGTTTTTGTTTGGGTTGCATTAAAAAAGATGAGTTGTTATAATGTGCAAAGGTAGAATTTTATCGAGGAGGATCGATAGATAAGTTCTATTGAGCGCCAGGACACATTGTGTTGACGAGGATAACAGATTATCGAAAGATTCGGCGGGTACTGTTACGGTGAATGTGCACCGAGATAATGACGAACAAAAAGTAGAATTAATACTACAACAAAACGTCGTTAACCACATTAGTGTTTTTTTGCTAATGGAGGAGCGACGTTTTTATGTGTGGAATAATAGGATTTGTAAGCAGTGAAAATACTAAAGCTGCTGTTTTAATTGAGGGTTTAAAAAAACTAGAATATCGTGGATATGATAGTTGTGGTATTGCCTTAGTACATAATCAGGAGATGGCACTTTATAAGACAAAAGGAAAAGTCAAAGTACTAGAAGATAAATTAGATAAATCACTTGAAGGAACGAGTGGATTAGCGCATACAAGATGGGCAACGCATGGTGAACCCAATGATGTAAATGCTCATCCTCATCAAATTGAAAGAGTTACATTAGTACATAATGGTATTATTGAAAATAGTCATGAACTAAGAAAATTTTATGAAATGCAAGGGGTGACTTTTAAAACAGAAACGGACACAGAAGTTGCGTGTGCGGTACTTAATGACTGCATGAATAAAACAAACAATAAAATAGAAGCTATTCAAAAAGCATGTACGATTTTAAAAGGAAGTTATGCTTTTGGCATATTTTTTGATGATGAGTTAGATAAGATTTATGCAATAAGAAAAGACAGTCCATTATTACTTGGTGAAGGAAAAAATATTGTTTTTCTTGCGAGTGATTGTAGTGCATTCCTCGAAACTACAAACCGTGTTTTAGAATTGAATGAGAATGAAATAGCAATTCTTGATGTCACTGGAATTACGATTATTGATGAAGAAGGAAACGAAGTTAAAAGGAAATCAAAAGAGGCAACACTATCGCTTGAAGAGATTCAGAAGGATGGATATGATACATTCTTGATGAAAGAAATACATGAAGAACCAATGGTAATCAAAAAGACATTTCATCATTATATGAAAAAGTCATTAAACGATTTGAATGAGACTATGCCAAGTCTTAAAAAGTATAAACGCTTCGTATTTGTAGGATGTGGTTCAGCATATCATGCAGGAATGATTGCGAAAACATTAATGGAACAGAAAGCAAGAGTCATCTCTTCGACAGAACTGGCAAGTGAATTCCGCTATAGTAATCCAATTTTAGATGATGATACTGCAGTAGTATTTATTTCGCAATCAGGTGAAACAGCTGATACACTTGCGGCACTTCGAATGTGTAATGAGAAAGGTATTGATACCTTTGCGATTGTGAATGTTTTAGGATCAAGTCTTGCGAAAGAGGCAAAAGTATTTTTACCAACACTTGCAGGAAAAGAAATATCTGTAGCAACAACGAAAGCATATTGTAGTCAAGTTGCGGTATTGAGTTTATTGTGTCTTAAAAAAGCGATGGAAGAAAATAAATTGTCTAGTGAAGAAAAATTGGCAATTGAGAATGAGATAGAACGATTACCACTTTTAATGAAAAAATATATTGATCAAACAAGTGTCGAAAAAATTGCTGATACAATTCAACACCATAATCATGTATTTTTCTTAGGGCGAGGGTTGGATTATGCATTATCATTAGAAGGTTCATTAAAGCTAAAAGAAATATCATATATTCATTCAGAAGCATATGCAGCAGGGGAATTAAAACATGGAACAATTTCTTTAATAGAAAAAGATACACCAGTGATTACATGTATTACAAATCCTGATCTAGTACTAAAAAGCATTTCTAACACAAAAGAAGTAGAAACACGTGGTGCAAAAGTGTTCCTACTAATTCGTGAAGATTTATATTCAAATTTAATGGATGCTAGTGCCGTAATTTTTCTGCCTAAAGTGCATGATGTACTACAGGGAATTGTATCAATTCTCCCTTATCAACTTCTAGCTTACACTGTTGCAAAGAAACTTGGCTGTGATATTGATCAACCAAAAAATCTTGCGAAATCAGTTACGGTGGAATAATTAATCACAATTTCTTTCAATGAGGCTTTGTTCAATACACAAGGGATGAAGTTGCCCATTGGAGTATTCAATTAATTTATCATGATAGTTTAAATCTTTTGTTAAGAATGTATAAGTAACATCTACATCATATGTCTTATCAAGGATGTCACAATTATCTTTCATGAAGAAGTCTAGTTTATTGACCCAATCATAACTAAACGTACAAGTGTATCGATTCATAAGGACTGTTTCTACTTTAGGAGCAAGATGTATGGCCTCGGATACACTTTTTGAATAGGCACGAATCAAACCACCTGCACCAAGTTTAATGCCACCAAAATAACGAACAACACAAGCACAACAATTTGTAAGACCACTCTTACAAAGAGCATCTAACATAGGAGAACCAGCAGTGCCGGTGGGTTCACCATCATCATTTGAACGCATGATTTCATTTCTTTCGCCAAGGACAAAAGCAGTACAACAATGAGTTGCATCTCGGTGTTCTTTGCGAATCTTTTGGATAAATTCACGTGCTTCTATTTCTGTGAAAGCACGTCCTAAATAACAGATAAATTCAGATTTTTCAATGATGATTGTATGTGAGAATTCTTCTTTTAAACGCATACGAGCTCCTTTCATTTTCAAATATTATAACATTCTTCACCAAAAGAGGTAAAATTGGTGTAAAATAACTTGAAATTAATTCAAGCGCATGTAAAAATATGATAGTGTACAGAGACATAAAAATGAAGGAAAGAGCCTATTTAAAGGCTAAAGTAGACATTTATGTATGTCAACTTATGGAAAAGTAGCTGGTCCTTTCAATTGTGAAATGATGTCTGAAATAGTATAATAGAACAGGAATTGGGTGAAATTATGGAACAAAATAAAATTGTAATAAAAGGTGCAAAAGAAAATAACTTAAAAAATATAGACTTAGAGATACCGCGTAATCAGCTTGTCATTATGACAGGATTATCAGGATCAGGAAAAACGTCATTAGCATTTGACACGATTTATGCCGAAGGACAACGCCGCTATGTTGAATCTTTAAGTGCGTATGCGCGTCAATTTTTAGGTGGTGTGGAAAAACCAGATGTAGAGTTAATTGAAGGATTATCACCTTCGATTTCAATTGACCAAAAGACCACAAGTAATAATCCGCGTTCAACAGTTGGAACAGTAACAGAGATTTATGATTACTTACGTTTATTGTATGCACGTGTAGGGATACCCTATTGTCCAACACACAATGAACCAATTACATCTCAAACAATTCAACAAATGGTTGAAAGAGTGATGCAACTACCAGATAAAACACGTTTAGAAATTTTAGCTCCAGTTGTCAAAGAACAAAAGGGAACACAAAAAGATCTTTTTGCGAAACTGCAAAAAGACGGTTATGTGCGTGTACGCGTAGATGGCGAAGTAAAATTATTAGAAGACGAGATAGTTCTAGAAAAGAATAAAAAACATACAGTTGAAATTGTTGTGGATCGTATTGTAAAAAGTAGTGATTCAAAATCAAGATTACATGATTCGCTTGAAAATGCTTTACGACAATCTGATGGCACGGTAATTGTGAAAACACCAGAAGAAGAACTTTTATTTTCTAGCAATTATGCATGTAAAATATGTGGATTTTCAGTACCACATCTTGAGCCGCGTTTATTCTCATTTAATGCACCATTAGGTGCTTGTCCAACATGTAATGGGCTAGGTGTGACACAAGAAGTAGATGTGGATTACTTAATACCAGATCGTAGTAAATCTATTCGTAAAGGTGGAATTGTATATTATAAAAATATTGTAGATTCGACAAATATTGAATGGCAAACATTTGCGATTTTATGTAAAACATATGGTATTGATTTAGATAAGCCTATTGAAAAATTAACAAAGAAACAAATAGAAATGATTCTTTATGGTTCTGATCAACCAATCGAGTATTCAATTACATCAAGCAGTGGAAATAAATTTTCACGTAATGATTATATTGAAGGCGTGAAGACATTAATTGAAAGAAGATATGTTGAAACAACTTCTTCAATGTCAAAAGAATGGTATCAAACATTCATGATGGAAAGTACTTGTCCAACATGTAAAGGTCGTCGTTTAAATGAGATGGCACTATGCGTTCGTGTCGGTGATAAAAACATTGTGGAATTTACAGAAATGAGTGTTCGAGTAGCTCTTGAATGGGTTAATCAATTAAAACTAAATACAATGCAAGCTAAGATTGCAGATCTTGTCTTAAAAGAAATTCGCAATCGTCTAACTTTTTTATTGGATGTTGGTTTAGAGTATTTAACACTAGATCGTTTGGCAGGAACTCTTTCTGGAGGAGAAGCTCAGCGTATACGTCTTGCGACACAAATTGGTTCAAGACTAACGGGAGTACTCTATGTTTTAGATGAACCATCAATTGGATTACATCAAAGAGATAATGCAAAATTAATTCAAACGCTTAAAAATATGCGTGACTTAGGAAACTCGTTAATTGTTGTTGAACATGATGAAGAGACAATGATGGAAAGTGACTGGATTGTCGACATTGGTCCAGGTGCGGGAGTTCATGGTGGAGAAGTAATTGCTTCTGGAACACCAGCACAAGTTATGAAAAATAAGAAATCAATTACTGGACAATATTTATCAGGAGCCCTCAAAATAGAAGTTCCTGAAAAACGTCGAAAAGGAAATGGAAAATTTATTGAAATTATTAAGGCATCAGAAAATAATTTGAAAAACATTTCTGTCAAGATTCCGCTTGGAACAATGACAGTAGTGACAGGAGTAAGTGGAAGTGGTAAGAGTACCCTTGTTAATGAAATCTTATGCAAAGCTGTACAACATTCACTTGGTCGCGTACGTATAAAACCAGGTAAACATAAAGAGATTAAAGGACTTGATGAAATTGATAAGATTATTGAGATTGGTCAAGATCCAATTGGAAGAACACCACGTTCTAATCCAGTAACATATACAGGTGTATTTGATGATGTACGTGACTTATTCGCTATGACACCAGAGGCTAAACTACGTGGATATGACAAAGGTCGTTTTTCTTTCAATGTTAAAGGTGGACGTTGTGAAGCATGCCAAGGAGATGGTGTAAGAAGGATTTCAATGAACTTTTTACCAGATGTTTATGTACCTTGTGAAGAATGTCATGGTAAACGATATAATGATGAAACACTACAAGTAACATATAAAGATAAAAATATCTTTGATATATTAGATATGACGGTTGAAGACTCAATTCTTTTCTTTAATAATATTCACAAGATTAGAGATAAGATGCAAACACTCCATGATGTTGGGCTAGACTATATTAAATTAGGTCAATCAAGTACAACATTATCAGGAGGAGAAGCTCAACGTGTAAAACTTGCGAGTGAACTTCAAAAGAAAGCAACAGGTAAAACGGTCTTCATTCTTGATGAGCCAACAACCGGATTACATAGTCATGATGTGAGAAAGTTACTGACAGTACTACAAAGAATAGTAGATAATGGAGATACAGTACTTATTATCGAACATAATTTGGATGTGATTAAATGTGCTGACTACTTAATAGATTTAGGTCCTGAAGGAGGCGATGGTGGTGGAACTATTGTCGCAACTGGAACGCCAGAACAAGTCGCAAAAGTAGAAAAGAGTTATACAGGTCAGTATTTAAAACGAGTACTGAAGAAAGGATAAGATATGGAAGAATTAGAAGGAAAAGTAATGATACGAGAACTTGTCGATTATTTTAAATTCGAACAAGTAACTGGAAATGAAGAGTCATTAAATCGTTGGGTTATTGTACCAGACCTTAATCGACCAGGACTAGAACTTGCGGGATTCTTTAAGGAAACGGAAACCAAACGTATTGTTATTATGGGTGATAAAGAGTTAGCATTTATTGAAACACTAGATGAAGAAACCCAAAGACAACGTTTTAGAGGAATCACAGATGCATACACACCAATGATTGTTTTCTCAAGAAATCGTGAAGTTCCAGAAATCCTTATTGAAGTAGCTTCAGAAATGAACTTTCCAATTTTCAAATCTGATTTACCAAGTTATCGATTGATGGTTGACTTAGTTTCATTTTTGGATGAAAGACTAGCACCTTGTGATAACATTCATGGTGTATTGTTGAGTGTATATGGTAAAGGTGTTCTTATTACTGGTGAAAGCGGAATGGGTAAAAGTGAAATTGCACTTGAACTTATACGCCGTGGGCATGTACTAATTGCGGATGACCGTGTAGATATTGCAAAAATTCATAATACACTTGTCGGTAAGAGTCCAGAATTGTTAGAAGGAATGCTTGAAATTCGCGGTATTGGAATTATTGATGTTGCGAAAATGTTTGGAGCAAGTTCACTTCTTACCAAGGATAATGTTGATGTCGTAATCAAGTTAGAAAAATATAATGACTCAAAAGATTATGCACGCGTTGGAATTGAAGAGGATGAGTTTACATCAATTCTTGAAATTGAGGTACCAACGATTGTATTACCAGTCAAAGAAGGACGTTCTATGGCTGTACTTGTAGAGTCGGCAGTTACAAACTTCGCTCTTAAACAAGCGGGATTTAATAGTGCGAAAGAATTTGAAGCAAGAGTTCTTCGCTTTATACAAGCAGAAAATGAAAAGAATAAAGGGGCGAAATAAAAATGAGTTTTTTTCCAGATCCACAGACTTTTCTTCAAATAGGTAATATTGGAGTTAAGTGGTATGCCATCTTAATGATTTCAGGAGTAGCTATTACAGCACTTGTAAGTTATCGAGATATTAAGAAAAACGGCTATAACTTTGAATTAGTTGAAGATTTAACAATTGGATGCTTTCTATGGGGAATCGTAGGAGCACGTATATGGTATTGTTTATTCTTTGATTTAGGATACTTTTTGGAAGATCCAATTCGTATTTTACAAATATACAATGGTGGACTTGCAATCCAAGGAGGATTAATTACAGGAGCTCTTTATGGTTTGTATTACACACGTAAGCGCAAAATTGACTTTATGCGTCTAGCAGATTGTATCGTACCTAATATGTTAATTGCTCAAGCAATTGGACGTTGGGGTAATTTCTTAAATCAAGAAGCACATGGAGTTGCGGTAACAGAAGCTTATTTTAAAAACTTCCCTGATTTTATCAAAAACATGATGTTTATCAATGGAGAATATTATGTACCTACTTTCTTATATGAAAGTGTACTCAACTTATTAGGTTTTGTGGTTTTCTACTTCTTAATCCGTAAGTTAAATCAAAAATATCATTTCTTAAAAAGAGGAGATGGAGTTTACTTCTACTTAGTATGGTATGGATGGTCTCGATTTATTGTCGAAGGTATGCGTACTGATAGCTTAATGCTTGGGCCTATCCGAATGGCACAATTGACATCAGTTGTATTTATTGTCATTGGTATACTGGGATTCGTTGGGATCTTCAGGAAATTTATGAAAGAACCAAAACCAGCTATGTTATTTGACTTAGATGGAACATTACTTGATACTGAACCAGCAATTTTAGAAACTTATCGTTATCTATTTGCGAAATATAGAACAGAAGAAGAATTTGATAAAGAGAAACAATTAGAAGTTTTAGGACCGCCACTTGCGAAAATGTTTCCAATTTACTTTCCTGAACAAAATACAGAAGCATTAATCCAAGAATACCGTGAGTATAATTTCAAAATTCATCCAGAATTTGTGAAACCAATGGAGAATGCAGAAGCACTTTTAAAGAATTTAAAAGAAGAAGGATATAAAATTGGTATAGTATCTACAAAATTCGCAGATGGAGTAAAATTAGGCTTGGATTTATTTAACTTATCACAATATGTCGATGTAATTGTTGGTCATGATGATGTGAAAGAAGGAAAACCAAGTCCAGAAGGAATATTTATAGCTTGTCAAAAGCTAAATGTTGGACATGATTCATGTATTTATGTCGGAGATAGTGCGACCGATATTCAAGCTGCACATAATGCTGGGGTATACTCAATCGGATATATCTTTAATGAAGACAGAATCGCAATGTTAGAAACACAAAAGCCAAATAAAATCATTCGTGATCTTGCGGAAATAGAAACGATACTTAAGGAGGATCATCCATGGACGTACAATATGATGTAATTATTATTGGAGGTGGACCAGCTGGAATGACAGCTGCAATCTATGCCTCTCGCGCTGGGTTAAAAGTTGCGATGCTTGAAAAAGAAGCACCTGGTGGGAAATTGATTAAGACTTTCGAAATTCAAAACTATCCAAGTATTAAAGAAATGAATGGGGCAGACTTGGCCTATCAAATGTTTGAACATTCAACGCACTTTGGTGCAGAATACTTGTATGGTGATGTAAATAAAATTGAAGATGGAGAAATAAAAAAAGTAATTTCTTCTGATGGTAATACATATACAGCACACACAATTATTATTGCGACAGGAACAAAAGAACGTTTATTAAATATACCAAATGAGAAAGAGTTAACAGGTAAAGGCGTATCTTATTGTGCGGTTTGTGATGGAGCATTTTTTAGAAATCAAGTTGTGACAGTCATTGGGGGAGGAAACTCCGCATTAGAAGAATCACTGTACTTATCACAATTTGCATCACAAGTGAATATTGTTATTCGTCGTGATGTGTTTAGAGCGGAGCCAATCATTCAAGCAAAGATTGAAAATGAACCAAAAATCAACGTGATTAAAAAACATCTTCCAGTAGAAATACTTGCGGAAGATGGCAAAGTTGGTGCAATCGTTCTTGAAGATGTAGAAACTAAAGAAATCACAACGATTGAAACAAAAGCAGTATTCCCATATATTGGTGCAGACCCAAATACGGACTTCGCTAAAGATTTGGGAATTACGAATGAACAAGGATATATCTTAGTAGATGATCATATGGAAACAAAAGCAAAAGGTATTTATGCAGCAGGTGATTGTATCGATAAAGTCTTACGTCAAGTTGTAACAGCTTGTGGAGATGGTGCAGTTGCAGCACAAAGTGCATTCCATTATATTAAAGGTTAAACTACTGCAAAGTAGTTTTTCTTTTTATTCAAGTGTTAATCAACATGATAGAATAAAATAGAGGTAAAAAAGATGACTAAAATTGAATTTATCAATGCAAAGGAATTTAGAGAAGAAGCATTGAAGTTACATATTTCTGAAAATCAAAAAGGCACAATTGAAACAGTTGAAGAATGTTTAAATGAAGCAGATGAATTAGAACTATGGAGACCAATACTAATAAGTATCGATAATGTATATGTTGGATTTGCAATGTTTGGACTATGGATTTATGAGGGTGACCATGGAAGGTTATGGCTTGACCGCTTTTTTATTGATGAACATCATCAAAGCAAAGGATTAGCAAAACTGGTTTTACCAATTCTGCTTGAAAAGTTATACAAAGATTATGCGGTAGATGAGATATTTCTAAGTGTATATGAAACAAATGAGTTAGCAATCCATCTTTATGAAAAATTAGGATTCAAATTTAATGGAGAATTAGATATAAATAATGAACGAGTAATGGTTAAAAGTCGAAGTTAACAGATTTAATAACCTTCTCACTGAGAGTTAAATTGATAAAGCAAACTGATATTTATGGACTTTTAAATAAATATTCAGTTTGTTTTCTTTATAACTGTAATATAACTTGAAGATTGTAAACTGAAATTGTAATTCAACTATATCAGTTTTTGGGAGGGGATATATAATGAAAAAATTAACAATAATTTTAAGTGCATTATTAATAGCACTTACAACAGTCAATCCAACTATAATTTTTGCAGAAGATGAACTTAATAATGATGAACAAGAAATCAATCAAGAAGTAATTCTCGAAGAAGAACCTGTTGAAACAGCAACACCTGAACCCATTGAAACAAGTTTGCCAGAAGCTACTAAAGAAACAGAAGTAATTGATAATGAAGTAGTTGCAATGCAAATGATGGGTGTAGAATTTCAAAATATAAATACACCGAATATAACAATTCAAGTAAACATTGATAAAGCAGTTATTACATTGACTGAAAACAATCAATCAGCAGATATTCCTGTTGTTAACGGCGTTGCAACAGCGACATGTATTTCAACATGTGTTGTAGATATTAATGGAAAAGATGCAACATTGAAAACAGCAGAACAAAACAATCAAACTGTTTATACTTTATCTGAACCATATCAAAATAAGATTACGATGAATTTTGACGGAACTGCTAACCAAACTGCATCAGCAATTTTTGGTTATAAATTAACAGTGACAACACATTATTTAACAACAACTGGACCAAACGTTAATATCAATGGTGGTATTATTTGGAATTCAGCAGTAACTGTTCAAAAGATGCAACAATTTGCAGCAGATGCACCAACAACATATACCAAGATTTTATTACCAGGGGAAGCAATAGAAATGTATCCACAACCAGCAGCAAGCGGTAATTTTCCACTTAGACTATTACATTATCAAGGTGTTGTGACAAGTGGAAATGCAGCGAAATATCTGGTTCCACGTAGAGTGAAATCAGGGGCAATGGCATCAGATGATACAAATACTTGGTTTGAGCAAAGTCAAGCTTCAGGAATAACAACGACAAATGTCCGATATTTTGGACTTAGTGCAATGCCGACAGAAAATGTAACTGTTGACTACGCATATAACTATACAAAAAAAGCATTCTTTGTTGGTTTAACTTTTGAGCAAATAGATGGTTCATTCAAAAATGAAGAATTTAAAGGAAGCAATCAAGCATATCCAACATACCATCTTGTTGATTTCGTAGTAGATGGAAAAGAGGAAATTAGTTTTAATCCAAAAGAATCTATATTTGGTGATCAAGTTAAGTTTCCAGCAAATACCGACCAATCGGATTATACACTACAACAAGTCTATGCTATGGCAGATGCTAATTACACTGGATTTATTTATTACAATCAATGGAGTGATGAATATAACACAATGGGAAGTAATAACATGAATACAATTAGTGGATTGAACTTTGCTAAAGACGGTTCGGGAACAATTACAGGAATTTTCACACAACGTTTAGAGACAAGAAATTATTTTTTAACTTACCAATTTATTCTTAATCGTCCATTAAACTATTATGCAAACAATAGTACTACTAATGTGCAATCTGAAATTATGTTTGCGAATCAACAAGTTGCTATTAAAAATAATATGTTTACTTATGATGGACATACGTTTGTAGGATGGAATACTGAAAAAGATGGCAGTGGGACAGCATATGCACCAAATGATAACTTCACTATGAAAAAGGAAAAAGAAGTTAATTTATATGCGCAATGGGAAGTAAATGCGCCTAAACCTACACCTATTACTCCAACGCCAACACCAGTCCCACCAATGAATACAGGTTGTCCAGACGGAACAACATGGGATGAAGGGCGTCAACAATGTTTAGCACCAGCAATTATACCTGTACAACCAAACAATACTCAACCACAACAACCAGAGGACGAAGTTATTATAGATGAACAAACACCTGAACAAGGAAATCAACAAATAGCAACACCAACACCTGCACCAGAAGAAAAAATTGTAGAGAATGTTACTCCAGAAGTAGGCGGACGTAAATCTTGGGCTTTGGTAAATTTAATTGCAACCTTGTTAGGTTTAGTATTCGCAATTTTATTAATGAACTCTAAGCATGAAAAAGAAGAGATAGAAGAACAAGAAAACGAAGAAAAAGAAATGTTTTTTGAAAGAAAAGGAATCTATAAATGGATTTCAGGCATCATCGCAATAGCTTCTATTCTTGTGTTCGTATTCACAGAAAACATGCGTTTACCAATGAAAATGGTAGATCGTTATACAATTCTCATGTTAGTCTTCTTATTAATTAATGCAGTTACATTCTATTTTGGTAGAAAATGGCATGAAAATGAGGAAGAGGAAGAAGTCCAACACGAGCAATAAAAACTAGATTCAACAAATTATAAATTAATATAAAACACACAATTCTAGCAATAATGCGAATGTCTTGTGTGTTTTCTTTATGTGAAAAATAAATAGTTCTTGACTTGGAGTTAACTCCAAGGAGTATTGTAATCATAATAAGAAGGAGGTATAAGATGAATAAAGAGAATTTAAGCGTATTTCCAACAAATGATCCATTACCAGATGAATTTGCCAAGAATTTCATAGGACAAGCATATTTAACAATGCTTACTCAAAAAGGTGTTATTATAGGAAATGTAACATTTGAACCAGGTTGTAGAAACAATTGGCATATCCATCATAAAGGTGGACAAATCCTTCTTGTAACTGGTGGAAAAGGCTATTATCAAGCTTGGGGAAGTGAAGTAATTACACTAGATCCAGGAGATATAGTTGAAATACCAGCTGAAACAAAACATTGGCATGGTGCAACACAAGACAGTTGGTTTTGCCACTTAGCGATAGAAATACCTGCTGAAGATTCGTCGAATGAATGGCTAGAGCCAGTCGACACCAGTGAGTATATGAGGATTGATTAATGAGAGACGTATTATTATGGAACACAAAAAGAAAAACAATAGAGGAGAAAAAGAAATGAATAATTTTGTATACGACATTCCAACAAAGGTTTATTTTGGAGAAAATCAATTAAAGAACTTGGGACCAGAACTTAAAAAGTTTGGAACTAGAGTACTAATGACCTATGGTGGAGGCTCAATTAAAAAAATAGGTCTGTACGATAAAGTAGTTAAAGAAATAAAAGATGCAGGATTAGAATTATTTGAATTATCAGGAATTGAACCAAATCCACGCATTGATTCTGTAAGAGAAGGTGCGCGTATCTGTAAAGAAAAAAATATTGATGTATTACTTGCAGTAGGTGGAGGATCTACAATCGATGCGACAAAGTTCATGGCAGCAGGAGCTTTTGTAGAACATGATCCATGGGAGTTTTTCGTAAGCGATGCACCAATTGAGAAAGCATTGCCAATTGTATCTATCTTAACTTTATCTGCAACAGGTTCTGAAATGGATGCAGGAGGTGTTATTAGTAATCCTGAAACACAAGATAAATATGGACGTCTTGCTCGTCCGTTAATACCTGCAGTATCTTTTCTAGATCCAACGAATACTTATTCAGTAAGTCCATATCAAACGGCATGTGGTGCTGCAGATATCATGTCACATATCTTAGAAGTATATTTTAATATGGATCAAGATTTATATATGCTTGATTGTTTCATGGAAGGGTTAATGAAGACAGTTATAAAATATACACCCATTGCAATTAAAGACCCTACAAACTATGAAGCACGTGCGAACTTAATGTGGACATCGTCATGGGCAATTAATGGATTTGTGAATGGTGGGAAAAACCAAGCTTGGAGTTGCCATCCAATTGAACATGAAGTATCAGCAATTTATGACATAACACACGGTTTAGGACTTGCGATACTTACACCACGTTGGATGGAATATTGTTTAGATAAAACTAATGTAAGCAAATATGTACAATTCGGTGTTAATGTATTTGGTATAGATGCAACACTTTCACCAATGGACATTGCGAAAGAAGCAATTAAACGCTTGAGTGATTTCTTCTTCAATACATTACAATTAACAAGCAACTTCACTGATTTAAATATTGACGAAACTAACTTTGAGATTATGGCTAAAAAATCATGTGAAGATTCTATCCTTGAAGGGTTTAAACCATTGAGTCAAAAAGACATAAAAAAAATATACGAAATGTGTTTGTAGAAAAAAGGAGTAGAGATACTCCTTTCATTATAAATAAGACGATGATAAGTCATAAGAGTGCCAATTATTATTTTTAGGGAATATCTGTTGTAAATGAGAAGTAAATCTGTTGTTTTTGAGGTGCAAAACTACTGCAACGGAAAGAGGAAGAAATGAAAAAAATACTAATTGTAGCTTTATTAGCATTCTCACTTGTGGGATGCACAGGAGGAAGTAAAGAAGTAACTAAGGTTTGTACATTTGAAGTGTCAGGAACTAAAACATCAATGGAATTGATAGCGAAAGATGGTAAGACTGTTAGTGAGATTATACAAACAGCTTCTGCTAATTTAGAAGAACTTGGCGTATCAGAAGAAGCATTCCAAGAAATTGTTAGTCAACTTAAAGGAAAATTCAATGTAGATGGTGTTGTCTATACAGTAGATGTAAAAGATGGAATCGCTACAGAAAAATGGATTATTGATGTTAAGAAAGCAGGAACTCAACAATTAGCTGATATGGGTATGATGCAATCAGGTGCAGACATAATTGATCTTAATGAATCTGTAAAACAATTAACAGCATCTGGATTTACTTGCGAATAAAAAATAGAAATGGATTGTGAAAGACCTATGATTTTTATATCAAGGTCTTTTTATGTACAAATATAACAGAAAAACTACCGATTATACCAATTCACTTGAGTTTGTAGAACATTTATGGTTTTGTAGAAGAAGAGGTGAAGTATGATCCAAGAAGACTACTTTATTAAATTAATCAAAGACTGTATTAAATTTTTTGCGAAACTTATTTTTAATAATTCAATTGAAGAGATTGAAGAGCAATTAAGTGAAAGTGAGATGGATGATTTAAGTAGATATTTGAATTTATTCGATGCTGGGAAAGTTGATGAAGTTAAAATATTAGTAAAAAATTTAGCGAAGAATAATCAATTTGATACTGCAAAAGTAGGGATCTTGTTTTTTCTAAAAATAAATGAGTATAGTAATCAAGAATTATTAGATAAAAATTACTCAAGAAATATGTTGGAAAAAGATATAAGTGATTTTATGAATTCATATGGATATGGTGATATAGTGAATATTTATTTTGGCAATTTGAAATAAAGGGGAGACACTTTATGAGATATATTAAAATATTATTAATTAGTTTTTTACTGGCGGGATGCCAAGTGAAGAGTACACGGGAAATACAATATCCCATTTTTTATGATAATAGTGCAGAACTTTTAGCCTTTGAATTAAGTCAAATAACCGCAACTGTAAGAATTTCATCAAACGAAAAACTACCAGAAATTGGTAAGAATGATATTTTAGTTTATTTTGATACTTCGTCTTGTGCAAAAATGCAGGAATGTGATGTTCAATTACATGTAAGAGTAAAGAATGCAGAATTATTAAAAATGAAAGCACAAATAAAAGTAGAACCATCACAAATAAAGTTAATTAATATAAAACATAAATAGAAGAGGGAGTTCGATATGAACTCTCTTTTAAAATGGCGATGGAAAAATCTGTGAAAAAAGGTATAATATACAGGGAAAGTAGTTGATGTGAATGATAAAATATACGCCAATGATGGAACAATATCTAGAAGTAAAAAAAGGGTATCTTGATGCACTTGTTTTTTATCGTCTAGGGGATTTTTATGAGATGTTTTTTGATGATGCAAAAATAGCATCAAGTGAACTAGATTTAGTTTTAACAGGCAGAAATGCGGGTGTTGAAGAAAAGGTGCCAATGTGTGGGGTTCCCCATCATGCTGCAACTACTTATATTCAACGACTTGTACAAAAGGGATATAAAGTTGCGATTGTTGAACAGTTAGAAGATCCATCAACAGCGCAAGGAATTGTGAAAAGAGATGTAATCAAAGTTGTGACACCAGGAACAGTTATGGATGACTTGACTGATGAGAAGAATAGTATCTATCTTGCAAGCATCATAGATTATCAATATGGCTTTGCGCTTTCTGTTGTAGAAATGTCAACAGGAGAAACATTTATTAAGAATGTAGATCGCAATTGGGTTGTGCTAACACAAACAATTTTGAAAAATAATATTAAGGAAGTTGTAGTTAAATCAAGTTTTGATGAAAAGGGAGTTAAAATATTACGAGAACTTGGCAATGTCGTTATTTCGTATTGTGATGAAACATCAATTGAAGCACAATACATAGAACTTTGCGAAGAAGTCAAAGAAGAAAGAAATCGTGAAGCCTATGGATTGATGCTGCATTATCTTGAAGCTACACAAAAGAAAATGTTAGGTCATCTTCAGTTAGTTGAAATTGAAAGAGAAGATGATGTTTTATATATGGATTTTTCTACCCAACAAAATCTGGAGTTGGTAATACCATTGCGAGCACAAAGTAAAAGTGAAACACTTTGGAGTTTTATGGACCGCTGTCAAAGTGCAATGGGTTCAAGACTACTTAAGAAATGGGTTGAAAAGCCATTAGTTGATAAAAAGAAAATTGAATTGAGATTAGATCGAGTTGAAATCTTGATGAAAGATTTCATTGCTAGAGAAGAGTTAAAAGAAAATTTATCTAAGGTTTATGATGTGCAACGACTTATCGCAAGGGTAGCGATGGGTAGTGCAAATGCAATGGATTGTATACGGCTACAAAAAACATTGAATGCAGTGCCTGCAATTTTTGATGGTTTAAAAGGTGAAGTATTTGATGAACTGAAGAAAGGTGATCGTCTACAAGATTTACACGCTCAGTTAGAACATGCATTTGTGGAGAATCCTCCGCTTTCTACAAAAGAAGGTGGAATGTTCCAAGATGGTTATGATGCAGAACTCGATGAGATTCGTATAATTCAACGACAAGGCAAAGATTGGATTTTACAACTTGAAAATGCAGAAAAAGAAAAGACAGGAATTAGAACACTTAAAATTGGATATAATCGTGTCTTTGGTTATTATATTGAAGTTAGTAAAGGAGCCAATTCACAGATTAAAGATGAGTTTGGGTATATTCGCAAACAAACATTAACAAATTGTGAAAGATATGTAACGCAAGATTTAAAAGAAAAAGAAGATGCGATTCTTCATGCAGAAGAAAGATTGGTGCGAAGAGAACTTCAACTGTTTCAAGAACTATTAGAAAAGATAAAAAGGTATTTACCAAAGCTTCAAAAACTGGCTGCGATTTTATCAGAAATAGATTGTTACTACGCAATGAGTAGCTTATGTAGTGAACAAGGATATATTCGCCCAGTATTTACAGATAAGGATGTAAATATTGTACAAGGTCGTCATCCAATTCTTGATAAAATGATGAAGGAAAAACGTTATGTTGCGAACGACTTAATGATGAATGATGAGAATGAAATTCTTATTATTACAGGACCAAATATGGGTGGTAAAAGTACATATATGCGTCAAGTTGCGTTAAACGTAGTACTTGCGCAAATGGGTTGTTTTGTACCTTGTAAAAAATGTGAAATTCCTTTATTTGATAAAATATTTACACGTATTGGAGCGAGTGATGATATTTTGTCTGGGCAATCAACATTTATGGTGGAAATGTCAGAGGCTAATCATGCACTAACATTTGCAACAGAGAAATCACTGATATTATTTGATGAAATTGGGCGTGGGACATCAACCTATGATGGTATGGCACTTGCCCAAGCAATGATTGAATATATTTCTACATGTATTCATGCAAAGACATTATTTTCAACACACTATCATGAATTAACGGCATTGGAAGATTCGATTTCTTGTGTAAAGAATGTTCATGTAGAAGTACATGAAGAAGATGATCATGTGACATTTATGTATCGTGTTAAAAAAGGTAAAGCAGATCGTTCATACGGTATTAATGTTGCCAAGCTTGCGAAATTACCAGAGTCAGTATTATCACGGGCGAAAGATTTATTAAAAGAATTAGAAAGTCATAAACGCGTAGTACAACAATCGTATCAAATTGTAGAACTAAAAAAAGAAGCAACAAAAGAAACGAAAATTGTTGAAATGTTGGATCAAGTTAACCCTAATGAATTAACTCCAATACAAGCGTTGCAAATGATTATTGATTTGAAAGATAATCTAAAATAACATAATTTCACATAATACTTACAAAATGTAGCGTTACTAAGTTGGTATAGTATAGTCAAGCAAGAGATAATAGTCTTGCTAATGTATTAGCACAACCCCCTATTGTGTTAGTATTTATTCTATCCCCTTATAGAAATATTAAAAAAAGAGAAGTCCGAAAGGACTTTTTCTTATTTATAGAATGGCCTCTTAAATAACCTTAAGAATCATGAATTTTAAAAAATGATGTAAAAATATAACAAAAATTTCATATCTTATACCATGTAAGGGTTTTCTTTTTCAACCTTAAAAATTCTTAATGCTCCATTGTATTTTATTGTCATATAATGTGTGAAGTTGATTTATATCAACGGGAGGAAATTAAAATGAAAAACTTAAAAGCATTATTAGCTGCATTGTTAGTATTAACATTAGCAGGATGTAGTTCTACACCAAAAACACCAGAAGCAACAGCTACACCATCAGCATCAGCTGAAGCAACAGTAACACCTGAAGCTAGTGCAGATGCAGAAGTAACACCAGAAGCTAGTGCAGACGCTGAAGTTACACCATCAGCTAGCGCTGATGCAGAAGTAACACCAGAAGCTTCACCAGCAGCTAAGAACTAAGAAATGCAAAAGTCCTTCGGGACTTTTTCTTTTTTCTTAAATGTCGAAACAAGTAATCTAAACTTGAAGTTATTCATGATATACTTAAAATAGTTGAGGTGTATTTATGAATAAAAAAATAAGTTTTATTGGTTGTGGAAACATGGCAGAAGCTATAGTTAGTGGTATTGTTAAAAGTGGTATGAATCCATTAGATATCATTGCATCAAGAAGAGATGCAATGAAACTTAATGAGCTACATAATAAATATGGTATTACTGTTACACCATCAAATAAGTCAGCGTGTGAAAGTGCTGATATTGTGTTTCTTTGTGTAAAACCAATAATGATGAAAAAAGTTTGTGAAGAGATAAAAGATAATTTTCTTCCGCATGCAACGATTGTTTCGATTGCGGCAGGAGTTACAATCAAACAGCTTCAAGAATGGTTGGGCAAAGATAAAAAAATAATTCGTGCCATGCCAAATACACCAGCAATGGTACAAGAAGGTATGACTTCTTTGAGTTTGAGCAGTGTGATGAAGGAAGAGCCACAAAAAGAAGATGTAAATAATATCAAAGCATTATTTGAATATTGTGGAAAATGTGAAATCGTAGAAGAATATTTAATTGATGCGGTCATTGGAGTAAGTGGTTCTGCCCCTGCATATATTTATATGATGATTGAAGCAATGGCTGATGGTGCAGTAAAAGAGGGCATGCCACGTCAAATGGCATACACCTTCGCAGCTCAAGCAGTGCTGGGGTCAGCTAAAATGGTATTAGAGTCAGGGAAGCATCCTGGTGAATTAAAAGACATGGTTGCATCACCAGCTGGAACAACGATTGATGCTATAGCGGCATTAGAGGAAAATGGTTTTAGAAATGCAGTTATTCAAGCTGTTGTAACAGCAGCAGAGAAAAACAAAAAGATGTAATTATACAAACATAGTGAAAAACAAAAGGAATAACTTAATTTTAAAGTCATTCCTTTTTTATAATATAGAGACTTGTATTTAATAAAGTAATAAAAGAAGATTCATCCAAAGGCATTGATAAATAATAACCCTGAATATAATCACAACCAATATTTTTTAAGAACATGAATTGTTCAACACTTTCAACACCTTCTGCAACCATTTTTAAATGTAAATCATGAACAAGTGTTACGATATTTCTAATAATTGTTTTTGCTCTTTCTTTTTCTTCATCCATAGTGACGAGTAAGAATCCACGATCAAGTTTAACAATATTTAAAGGCATTGAACGCAAGGTGTTTAATGAAGAATAAGCTTGACCAAAGTCGTCCATTGCAATTAAATATCCCTCTTTTTGAAGCTGTCCAAGAATCGTAATAGAAATTTCAGAATCATAAGTCATGGCAGTTTCTGTACATTCTACTTCAATACAACTTTTTGGAAGATTATATTTTTCAATGATTGCATTGAGGTGAGGAATAAAATCATTACTAAATAAATGTACTCTTGAGAAGTTAGATGAAATTGGGAATAATTCAATATTTTGATCAAGTCTATTTCGTTGGAATTTACATACTTGTTCAACTACATAAAAATCTAGTTTTTGAATTTGCCCATTTCTTTCAAACAACTCAATAAACTCTGATGGCGGAAGAATTTCACCATTGTTATAACGCCAACGTACGAGGGCTTCAGCACCAGCAATTTTATTTGTTTTTGCATCTATTTTAGGTTGATAGTAAACAACAAATTCATTATCTAATAAAGCTTGATCAAAGCGCGTAAGCATACGTGTTGCACTTTGTTGTATGTCATGTAAATTTTTATCGAAAATTTGAATATAAGAATTAGAATCATGCTTTGCTAATTTCTTAGCCATTGCAGCATAGTCAAACATTTTAGATATTGGTATATCACGATCATCAATTGGATAGATACCAAAATTAAAACGCATACTTGAATCAATAAATTGACTTAAAATCTTGTTTGCCCGTTCTATGTCAGAGAGTAGTTCGGTAATATTATCTTTATAAGATATTACTCGGAAATTATCAGCGTATGAGCGACATATTGCATCCTGGTCACATAGAAAGGATGTTACAATCTCAACCACTTTTTTTAGAAGCATATCACCTTGTTCTTTTCCGTATAAATCATTGTAACTGCTAAAGTGAGAGATATCAAAATCTGTCATAAAGAATTGCTTGTTTGATCGTGCGAGAATTTTTGATACTTGAAGTTCAAATCCAGCATCTGTATAAGCACCAGTGAGTGTATCGTTAGATAAAAGTACTTTTTCTTTTTGAAAGTTGAGTAGTCTTGCGATAAGTAATGATAGAACTAGGATTGCAACAGCACCCACAAGAATGAAATAACGGTATTTAAATACTATCTCTAAGAAAGAATAGTTATAAGGATTGTTAATAATATAAGTCATTTGAATATTATTGTATTCATCCTCTCCGATAGCAGCAAGCGTTTTATTGATAATAGAAATTGCGAGTTCATTTTGAGGATTTTTTACACCCATAACGACGCTATCAACAACCTTTTGATAAGGTGCTAGAACAGTGAGATCTTCATAAAAAGGACTTTGTAATTCATAAATACCAACATAACGACTTATCATCGCTAAATCTGCTTCTCCTTGATTCACTGCTTGGATAACATCTTTGTTGTTTTGATATAAAACAATTTCATGATTTGGGAATTGCATTTTAGAAAATTCATACCCAGCTTGGTATCCTTGCATAACGGCAATTTTACCAGTTTTCAGAACAGCAGGATTTGTGTCTTTCTTAGCAATACAAGTCGCAGAACCATCACAAAATCGATCAGATAGAAGTAAATTTGAATTCGCTTCAAATACATCCAAGCGAATAGTTCCGGCTACTAATTGAAATTCATCATTCATTAATGCTTCATAAGGTGTCTTTTGTTCGATTGGAACACAAGTGAATTCAAAGCTAAGTCCCGATAATTCAGAAATAAGATTAATCATTTCTACGTTTGTTCCTTTAAAATCCCCTACTTCAATAGGACATGCTGAAAGGGGATAAACATGAGGGATAATGCCTATAAGAATTGGGTTTTCTTTTGTACTTTCGATATAACTTGATTCCTCAGGTGTAAATTCAATTTGTTCTTCTGCAAAAACTCGAATAGGTGATAACCATCCGAGCGTTAATAAAAGTATGTTGATTAAGACAATGTTGAATTTCATTGATCTACACATTTGGTATCTCCTGCTTTTTAAAGGAATTAATAGGTAGTCGTGAAAAAAGGTCTATTATAAAGTGATAATGATTAATTCTATTTTAGCACAAAGAAATAAATGCAACAATGTATCATAAATTATAAAATTAACGAAATCATATACCAATCAGTTTGAAAAAGGATAGATAATTCGCTATTTAGCTCTTACTTTATAAGACGGAATATTCAACGTTTTTCGGTATTTTGAAACAGTTCGTCTAGCAATATCGTAGCCACGTTCTTTAAGTGCTAAAACCAGTAAGTCATCATTTAGGGGGCAAGAAGGATTTTCTTCCATTACAATAGACTGAATCGCTTCCTCTATCTCGCGAGTGCTTTTATTACTTATTCCTTTACACAACAAAACAGATAGAGGATAACTTTTATTTTTATAGTCAAAATATTTATCATTTACAATACGTGATACTGTAGAAAAATGTAAGGAAGTACGATTTGCAACATCGATGAGAGTGCATTTTTTTAGAGGTGATGAATATAAGAAATAATCTTTCTGATAAGTAAACAAATCATTGGCTATGAGCATAAGATTGAAATTTCTAAAACTTAAATTATTAACAAGTGTTTTTGCATCTCTTAGATAGGCTTTAGCTTCTTCACTTATTTGCTTAGTATCAATTTCTACAAGGCTTATGTTTATCAATTCATTTAATTGCACATCTAATTCATCATTTTCTATATGAATAAATAAATCAGGTACGATTGTTTGAACAGCGGTATTAGTACTTGTGTAAGGATAGATAGTACAACTACGAAGTATATCCATTTGATGAATGAATTCGTCGTGTGTAATATTTAGCTCAGTTATAATTTTATGTATATTTGAATTTTCGATTTCTTCTTTATAGGTATTTAATAATGTGTAAGCTAAATCTTCATTTCTAGATTTTAGTTGATAGAGCATAAAATCAAAACTATTTTTAGTAGCAATACCACAAGGTTCTAAATCATGTAGAATAGTCAAATTAGTATCTAGTTCATTGGATGTGATTGAAAATAAATTTAATAGATCATCTATGTTTTCTTGAAAGAAACCATGCTCATCAAGAGATTGAATAATATAGTAACATAATTCTTTATTTATCTTTTTTCTTGTCGTATTTACTTGCGAAATGAGATCATCTTTAATAGATGGTTCAGCCATCATTAAAGAATCAATATAACTATCATTAAGCGAAGTATATTGCAAGAAAGGGTTTGTTGATAAAGCATTTTTTATTTCTTTAAGTAAAGTTAGATTTGATAATTTCAACAGTGCTAAAGAGTCCTGTTGATTCTTTGAATACTTAATTTTCTGTTTGATTTTAGGTGATACTAAAAATGTTTGCGCCATAGAATATCATCTCCTGAAATTTACAATACACTCTTGTTGAGTTTAGTTTTTATGCTAGAATAGATGAAAACAGGGGAGAAGAATATGGAAAGCAAAGAAGGGTCTGTAAAGCAAAAAATAATACATCATTTAAAGAATTTTAGTGAAAACTGCCAAACAATTGATTTTTTAGTAGAAGAAAATCTAGGAAAATGTACTGCAAATATTATTGCGAATGAATTAGATTGTAGTAGAAATCTTGTTTCCCACTATTTTAACGAATTATTGCAAGAAGGGCAACTTATTAAAGTAAATTCAAGACCAACTTATTTTTTTGATAAATTATCATTGTGTAATGCATTAAATACAAAATCAATTCAATCGGAGTTTGATAGTTTAGAAGAACTTCGTACGTATTTACAAGTAAATCATCGCGCAAGAAGTAATGCGTTTAAGAAGTTAGTGGGTGCAACAGAAAGCTTAGCTTATGCAATTGAACAATGCAAAGCGGCAATAACTTATCCTGATGGAGGGTTACCGATTTTGTTACAAGGACAAACAGGAACAGGAAAGAGTTTTATTGCTCAACTCATGTTTGATTATGCGCAAGAAAAAAAGATAATTGATAAAGAAAGTAAATTTGTTATCGTAAATTGTGCAGAGTATTCAAATAATCCAGAATTATTAATGACTAATTTATTTGGTTATGTAAAAGGGGCTTTTACAGGAGCAGATAGTGATACAGATGGAATTCTAGCACAAGCAGATGGTGGAATTATTTTTTTAGATGAAGTACACTCACTAAAACCTGATTGCCAAGAAAAAATATTCTTATATATGGACAAAGGAACATATCATAAAGTTGGAGATAATAAGAAGTGGTATAAAGGACAATGTAGAATGATCTTTGCGACAACTGAAGATCCTAATGCGGTATTGTTGAAAACTTTCATGCGAAGAATTCCAATCACAGTTAAAATACCTTCACTTGCAGAACGTTCAATGCACGAAAAGAATGAACTCATTCATACTTTATTCAAATATGAAGAACAAAGAATTAAAAAGACAATTCGATTATCGAAGCTAACATATCAAGCGCTGATTTCATTTGAATACAAAGGGAACGTTGGACAAATGAAAAATATGATTAAAGCAGCGGTTGCGAATGTTTATATTCAATCACTTCAACGAGATTCAATTGAAATAAGAATTGATGATTTGCCAGAAGATATGTTCAATGGAAATCTTACTGATGTCACAAATCAATATGATGATAATTCGATGATTGAGTTAGACTCAATTCTTCGTGTTAATTATACAGATAGTAAAATCTATTTAATGAATCAATCAATTATCAAACATTACACTTCATTAGATATGCCAAAACAATTTTCAGAATTTATTGATTTTGTACAACTAAGACTAGATCAATATTATGATTATTTATTTTTTGAAAGCACAAAAAATTCACCAAAGTTAAAACTCATGGAAAATTTAATGACGAATATCATTAACATTTTAATTAACGAAAAAAGTGTACAAAAAATTTCAAATAACCAAATTAGGATGTTATCAATCTTCATTTATGATTTTTCAAAAGAGTATGGTTTTGAATGGTCTTTGATTAAATCACATGCTGAAGATATTAATAGCTTAATGAATTATGTTAAGAATGAATTCACATCGGAATGGGAAATTGTATCAAAGATTGTGAATCTTGTAGATAATAGTATGCATATCAATTTAGGTGCTGTAGGTAGTTTAGATTTATTCTTTATTATGCATCGCTTTAATCGCATTCTTTCAAATGCTAAAATACCAGGAGTTATCCTTGCACATGGTTATTCAATTGCCAGTGGTATTGTAGAAGTAACCAATCAATTCTTAAATCATAATATCTTTGAAGCCATTGATATGCCTTTAGAAACCGATTTTCAAGATGTAATAGAAAAGCTTGTAGAATACTTAAAACGATTTGAGAATCTTAAAGAAATTATTGTTATGGTAGATATGGGTTCATTAGAATCTGTTCATCAGTTTCTTGAAACTTTTGCGAATATTGATATTGGAATTATCAACAATGTTTCTACAAAGCTTGCGCTTGATATTGGAAGCATGATAATGGAAGGATATTCTATTGAAAAGATATTAGAAGAAGCAAGTGAAAGAAATAAACACAAATACAAGATAATCAAAAATAGAAAGAAACAACCAGCGATTGTTACGGTTTGTGAGACAGGTATCGGAACTGCTGAAAAAATTGCAGACCTTTTAAAAAACTCGTTTCCTAGCAATGCAGGGGTGACATTTATTCCTTATGACTATGCATCAATTGAAGAAAAGAAAAAATCACTACCTGTATTCGATAAATATAATGTTTTATGTATGATTGGCACATCCAATCCACATATTGAAAATGTTAAGTTTATACCTATAGAGGGAATTATTAATGGTAGTAGTTATCAAGAACTTGAAGAACTATCGCGAAATCATCTTAATGAAAAAGATTTAGAAAACTTTAAAAAAGCAATATTGCGTAATTTCTCTATGGATAATCTATTAAATTATTTAACAATTTTAAATTCAGAAAGAATTGTGGTAAGCGTAGAAACAATTATTGATAAGATTCAAACGGGTTTAAAGTTAGAATTAAATTCAAATGTTGTTTTTGGTTTATATATTCATATTGGCTGCTTAATAGAGCGATTAATTATTGATAAATACATGGTTAACTTTGAAGGCTTGGCAGAATTTGTAGATGCCCATCAAGATTTTATTATCATTGTGAAGAATGCTTTTGAGGAAATTGAACAAATGTATAATGTTACAGTTCCTTTAAGTGAAATAGGTTATATCTACAACTATATCTTCAAAAGATACAAAGCTAGTGTCAAAGAAGACGAAAATAGTGTCAACGATTTATGGACAGAATCATAAAATACAATGAAATCGAAGAAAAAATGTGCTAGAAATCTACTGGCACATTTTTTGCTGTAGTAAAAGCAAAGGAAGGAGGATAGAGGGTGCGAAAAATAATAATTACGTCTCACGGGTCTCTAGCAGAGGGTATGCTGAGTGCAGCGAAAATGATTTTAGGTAATTGCGATGATATTGATGCATATGGCTTGGATACTTATAAAGAACCAAAAGTAATCTTTGATTTAATCAAATCGAAGATTGAAGAAAACCCAACAGATGAATATGTTTTATTCAGTGATATATTGGGTGGAAGTGTACACAGCAAGCTTATTGAATTATGTAATCATACAAATGTATATGTTGTAAGTAACATGACATTAGCAATGATTCTAGAGATGAAACTAGCAACAGAAGAAAATACTGCAAAGATATTGCAACATACAATTGAATCTTCTAAAAAGGGGACATTAATTATGAATCATACAAAAGCACTTAATACTATCAATCAAGGATTGGAGGATGATGAATTATGGTAGAACTTTGTCGAGTAGATGACCGTTTGCTTCATGGACAAGTTGCCGTTGCTTGGTCAAATGCAATAAGTCCAGATGCAATACTAGTTGCGAATGATGAAGCAGCAACAAATGAAATGACAAAAATGGCTTTAAAAATGGCGAAACCTAGTGGGGTAAAGTTAGCGATTAAAACGATTAACGATGCCGCTACTTTACTAAAAGACGAACGTACAACCCAAACAAAAATATTTGTAATCACTAGAACAATCCAAGATGCTTTAGGGCTAGTGCAACAATTAGAGGGGCAAATTAAGAAAGTAAATATCGGGGGAGTTAAAAAGAATGAAGGAGCAAAAATGTTAGCTCCAGGTGTATTCTTGAATGAAAACGATCTAGCTACACTTAAAGACCTTAAAAATTATGTTGATGTTGTAGAATTCCAAATGGTACCAAGTGAATCAAAAACAGACTTAGAAAAAATACTAAAATAAAGGAGGAGAGAAAATGTTACAGGCAGTTTTAGTAGGCTTAACAGTCATAATTTTAGAATTTGTAGAAACATGGTTTTCATACCCAATGACAACACGTCCATTTATCGTTGGAACTGCTATAGGGATTGTTTTAGGAGATATTACTACAGGGGTTATAGTAGGAGCAGCGTTAGAATTAGTTTTCATGGGTGTTATGGCAATTGGAGGAACAGTTCCACCAGATGCAGTAGCAGGCACAGCAGTAGGAACAGCGTTCGCAATTATTTTGGGACAAGGAACAGAAACAGCATTTGCATTAGCGGTTCCTGTATCAATTTTATGTCAAATGATGTTCGTTCCATTAGTAGCATTACGTTCATTATGGAGTCCAATGATTGACCGCATGGTTGAATCAGGAAACTATAAAGCATTGGAAAGAATGGTACCTTTTGTATCATTAACATTCTACATTCCAAAGGGAATTATTTGTGGGGCTGCAGTTGCACTTGGATCAACAGTTATGCAAGGTGTAATTGATAGTCTTCCAACAGTATTACTAGATGGTATGGGTGTTGCAGCAGGGATGTTAGCTGCTGTCGGGTTTGCATTGTTATTGAAGATGATGTTAACAAAGAAACTTGCAGTATATTATATTTTAGGATTCGTTCTAGCAACTTATTGTGGATTACCATTAATGGCAATCGCAACTTTAGGAATTATCTTAGTCATTATTCTTTATTTCGAAGGAAGCTTTTCCAAAAATAATAAAAAAGAAGTTGTAGCAAGTGGTGAGGAGGAACTATTCAATGATTAAAGAAAAATTCAATTTAACCGATGAAGAAAGTAAATTATGTTTTAAAGTAGCATTACGTTCTCACACAATGAGTGCTCCATACTGCTGGGAAAAAATGCAAGCTTTATCTTTCCTTTATACAATGATTCCAGTAATCAATAAATACTATGATAAGAAAGAAGATCGTATTGAAGGATATAAAAGACATTGGGAATTATTCAATACAACACCAAGTGTAAGTGGATTTATTACAGGTCTAGCAGCTTCAATGGAAAAACAAGGTGCAGAAGATCCGAATTTTGATAAATCATCAATTAGTGCAGTAAAGACATCTTTGATGGGTCCGTTCGCTGGAATTGGAGATTCAATTTTCCAAAGTACATGGCGTGTTATTTCCATGGGAGTAGGATTGAGTCTAGCTGGTAATGGAAGTTTACTAGGGCCAATTGTATTCTTATTACTTTATAACATTCCAGCAGCATTTGTTCGTTTCATTGGACCATATATGGGATTTGGACTTGGAGCTAAATTCATGGAAAATGCTGCAGAAAATGGAATCATGAGTTTTATTACAAAGGCAGCAAGTATTGTTGGATTAATGACTGTTGGGGCAATGACAGCAACAATGGTAAGTGTAAATATCGGATGGGTATTCAATATGAGTGGTGCTGAACAATCAATTCAAGCAATGTTAGATACGATATTCCCTAAATTGCTTCCACTATTATTAACACTCTTCTGCTTTAAATTATTAAGTAAGAAAGTAAAACCAACACTATTAATTTTTGGTTTAATGATTTTTGCAATATTAGGAACTTGGATTGGAATTTTCTAGGAGGAAGAAATGGTAAGTTATTTAGATTGTATATATAGAATACCTTCAATTATTGAAGATATTGTAGCTAAAAGAAAAGATAGAACAAATGAATTAGTTTCAAAAATCACAGATAAGCATAATGAAATTATCTTTGTCGGTTCAGGAACAAGTAATACATGTTCAGTAACTTCATATTTATATGTAGAAAAATATAGTGGATTACCAACATCGACTATACTACCGAATCAATTTATGAAGAAAACAGCATTTAATAAAGATGCAATCTATATTTTTACTTCACAATCAGGAACTTCAACATTCACACAAACATGTCTTAAAAAAGCAAAAGAAATTGGTGCTTTAACAGTAGCGATTACTGAAAAAGAAGATACACCATTAGCAAAAATTGCAGATGTACATGTGAATATGGGTTGTGGATATGAAGAATATGGAATGCGAACAATTGGATATTGTTCTGCAATTTTAACTCAAATGTTAATTGGTTTGGAAATTGGTTTGATTAGAAAAGCAATTAGTGAGACAGATTATAATGCTATGATAGCAGATGCATTGAAAATACCAGCAAGCCATAAAGCAATTTGTGATAAAACACTTGAATGGTTTGACAAAAACAAAGAAGAACTTATGGATGCAGATGGATTTGCTTACTATGGTTCAGGTAGTTTATGGGGTGTTGCAATGGAAGGTGCACTTAAAGCATTAGAAGTTGTTAAAAAATATTTATGTGTTGGCTTTGAAATGGATGATGGTTTACATGGACCAACGATGGGCTATACAAAACGTCATAATATTATTATTTTAAATGATGGAGTTTACGATAATAAATATTCAAAAGGACTAAAGAATTATATTGTTAATGAAGTAGGTTCAGCGTTTATTGTTGGAGCAAACACAATTGATGACAAAGACTTAGCATTTGAGCCAGTGGGTAATGATTTTAGAGCGTTAGAATTTGCACCAGTTGTGGAAATCTTAGCTTATCGTTTAGCCAAGGATCAAGGGGTGGCAATTCCAACAATGGAAGAAATGATGAAAGTAGGATTACCAGAATCAAAATATTTCAACACACACGATGAATAAGTAGTAATGCAGAAACGTTATGTTTCTGCATTCTTTACATGAATAGGGGGAGAAAAATGATTAAGTCAATTGTTTTTGATTGTGACGGAACACTTGTAAATACGAGTTTTATGATTAAGGTTTATCATGATACATTCACAAGCATGTTTGCAAATGAGAAATTTAGCAAGGTAGAAGATTTTATACCTGCCTATTTTTTAACAAATAAAGGTGCAATTAAGTATTTTGAAATACCAGAAGATCAACAAGAAAAATTCGAGAATCAATTGCGAATAAATTTTGATAAGGCAGCAATTAACTTAACTCTCTATGATGGTATCGAACAGCTCTTGAAAGAATTAATTTTCAAAAAGATTAAATTAGGAGTAAATACTTCAAGAACTGAAGAGGGATGGGATTTAATGCGAGATATTATTCAACCACAATATCATCAGCAATTCGAAATCGTAATAACAAATGAAAAAGTAAAACATCACAAACCTCATCCTGAAAGTATATTACTTTATCAAAAAGAAGCTCAGTTAGAAAAAGATGAAATCTTATTCATAGGTGATTCACCCTTTGATTATGAGTGTGCATATCAAGCAGGTGTAAAATTTGGTGTTGCTGGTTGGGGTATACAACAACAATTTGATTGGGGAACAAGTATCTATTTTGAAACACCTCAAGATGTACTTAAGTATTTAGAAGAGGAAACAGTATGAATAAAGTCAATGATCTGATTCATGGAAACATCACTCAGTGTCTAATAAAATTTGCTATCCCTTTCCTATTGGCGAATTTCGTACAATTTCTTTATGGCACAATGGATATGGCTATACTCAGCTGGTTTACATCTAATGCGAGTATTTCAGCAGTGAATGTTGGAACTCAAGTGATGCAATTTATATCGTCATTAGTTACGGGATTAACGATGGGGGCAACAATTTTGGTTGCAATGTTAATTGGTTCTAATCGTAGGGAAGAATTAAAAGAAACAGTTTCTGCAACGATAAGTTTATTTATTTTTTTAGGGACTGTGGTTATGCTGACGGTGATTGCGTTGATACCAAATTTAGTGAACTTATTGAGAACACCAACAGAAGCAGTACAACTTGCAAGAAACTATATTATGATCTGTGGGTTTGGAATTATATTTACATTTGGATATAATGCAATTGCGGCAATTTTAAGAGGAATGGGAGATTCAAAAAATCCATTAATTTTTATAAGTGTAGCTTGTGTTACAAACATTGTCTTAGATTTTATATTTATTGGAACATTCAAGATGGATACAAGTGGTGCTGCTCTTGCGACAACAATATCACAAGGAATTAGTTTCTTGTTGGCAATAATTCACTTACAGAAATCACGTAATTATTTTGATTTAAGAAAGATGAAAATGAATTGGAATATATCAAAAATAATAATGAAAATTGGTATTCCAGTATCATTTCAAGAAGCAATCATATCTATTTCATTTATTTTTATAACCGCAGTTGTTAATACATTTGGTGTAAATGCTTCTGCAGCAATTGGAATTTGTAGTAAGTTTGAAGCATTAGCAATGTTACCTGCTTCTGCATTTGGGGCAGCGTTATCAACATTTGTTGCCCAAAATATGAGTGCTAATAAAGAAGATCGAGCGATTAAATCATTAAAAGTAAGTATTGGGTTATCTTTTGCTTTCTCTGTTATATTCTTTGTGATTGGTCATTATTTCCCTAATGTGGTGATGTCTATCTTCAATTCATCACCAGAGGTTGCTTTAGCGGGTTCACAATACTTGTTATGGTTTAGTGTAGACTTCATTCTCGTTGCTTTTGGATTTACCTTTAACGGGTTCTATAATGGTTGTGGGAAAACAGTCTTCGCAATGTTGGTAGGTGTAATTGCATCAATCTTTGTAAGAATACCATTAACTTATTTATTGGTTGAATTAACACCAGGTAA